>JAWGXY010000208.1:0-1029 GCA_032572035.1 Streptococcus parasanguinis | reverse complement strand
GTTTGGTTCGAACAGAATCAGCCTTCTTTCACAACCAAATGGAACTACTCAGCTATGAAGAAGCAGACATAGAAAAGTATATCTTTGTGGCCGTCTTAGACAAGCGTACATCACGCATTTGCCAAGAGCATGATAATCAGGTCTATGATAGGGACAAGGCTGTCCCTGGCGTCAATTGTCCGCCTATGCACCCTTGGTGTAGATCTACTACTGTCGGATACGATGAGGATGCAGACTACAGCAAGCTGAAGCGCAGAGCAAGGAATCCAGAAACAGGTAAGACTGAGCTGGTGCCTGCCGATATGACTTACAAAGAGTGGTATAGCAAGTATGTTGCGAAAGATGGGGAAAAGGTGTATAATCAGGGTATGGATAGAAATAAAGATCCTGATAAGCGCCGACCGGTTAATATCACTAAACAAAAAGAACTACTGAGAGATTTTAAAGATTCAGGTGGTTTTGTATGGCAAGATGATCAAGCATCTTCCTACTTGAAAAATCGAGGAGTGGATGCCTGTTGCTTGGATTATGACATGATTGTTTTACAAAAAAAGCCTCTGATATCAGAAATATTAGAAGAACTATTTCATGCTAAACAATTTAAAGATGGCTTGATTACAGATAGTCGAGAGAGTCAATTGTTAGCAGAAATAGAAGCTCAAGAGTATTTAATCTCCGTGGCATCGAAATTTGATATTCCAAAATCTGAGCAGAGACAGACAAGGATGGCTTTAGAATTTTATAAACAAGAACTAAAGGAGTTGAAAAAACATGAAAAATAAGATAATTGATGTTTTTAAAGTAGCAAATCGTCTTGTTTCGATTACTGTTGAAAACCCTGATCTTTCTGAATTGAGAGTTAATCAGTTTGTAAAAATAGGAGGGAAAGAGTATAGAGTTCATAGTATTCCGCTTTTCCATTCAAATCCACCTAAGTCTATCTTAGAACGAGATACTTTTACAATCGATTATACAGATGACGAATTGGTTGATAAAGAAGTATTATTTAGCTAATTACCAAAGCACCTA
>JAWGXY010000207.1:0-1085 GCA_032572035.1 Streptococcus parasanguinis | reverse complement strand
ACTGCGGACTTTCCAGAAGAGCTTTTTACGGTGGTCCAACCCATCCTTTCTGGGGATCCTCGTTTAGAGAGTGATTTGCGGGCCAATCTCCAGCAAACTGAAGCAGTAGAATTCTACTGGTTGATTGATCAGTCTGATACAGAAGCCCAGCGAGTAGCAGATCGGATTTGTAAAGACGCATCCTTTGCCCACCGCATTCGAATTTTTCTCATTGAAGACGTCCCTCAGGGGATTAATCCCAAGAGTTACAAGATTGAGCAGGTTGTAGAGGAGCTGACCCGGCCTTATCTGATTGTTTTGGACGATGATAGTGTGATTGATTTTTCTAAAATGGGTGAGCTGACCGCCTATTTGGGTCAAGAGGTCATTCTGACAGGTATTCCTTATAACCAGGAGAGAAGCAATTTCTGGTCCAGGCTGGTCGCAGCATTTGTAAATGGCAATTCCTTTATTACCTATTTTACAATGGCAGAAGTTGAGGCGAATCACTCCATCAACGGGATGTTTTATATCCTACCGGTAGAACTTGCAAAAGGCCAGAAGCTCTTCACAGCGATTAAGGATTATCTATGTGATGATTTAGCCGTGGCCGATTTTTTGAGTAGTAAAGGAATATCCATTATTCAAACGCGAGTTACCTGTAATGTTCGAACGACTATCAAGGATGCCAAGCAATATTTGCTCCAGATGAAGCGTTGGCTTCTCTTTAGCTCTATCTACCTCAAAGAACACCTGGATTGGAAGCTGTTTAGTCTCATAGGTTTACCGAGTTTTCTACCTCTTCCAACTTTGATCTTAAGTCTTTTTTTAGGTTGGCCGTATTCTCTTCTAGTCTTGGGCTTACTGGGATTCAAGGCAGTATGGATGCTCCTCTATCGACAAAGCATTCTACCCAGTCACCTCCACTTGGATGAAGTCATCTACGAGGTGCTGAATGATATCCTGCTTCCTTGGCTGTTTATTTATGTTCTGATGACTCCTCCTGTGATTAATTGGCGGGGGCGGAAGATTCGTGTGACGGACGGAAAGATTCGTTATGAGTAAGCTAAAGTCCTATCTAGACCGTTTGTCTGATTTATCTCTTG
>JAWGXY010000206.1:0-1120 GCA_032572035.1 Streptococcus parasanguinis | reverse complement strand
CGATTTGCCATTTTAAAAATTAGGAGGAACACGGAATGGCTAGTATGAAAGAGTATGCTCTAAAATATCAAAGATTAGGATTCTCAGTCATTCCAATCAATCCTAAAAACAAGATGCCTTTAATCGAATTTGCTGATAAACCAGCCTTGACTGCAAGTGAAATCGAACGATTTTGGGATGGATATCCGAATGCTAATATCGCTTTAAGGACAACTAACTTCTTCGTCATTGATATCGACAAGCATGGAAAAGAGGATGGCTTTGAGTCGTTAAAAAAATGGGAACATTTAAATTTAATTGAACCGACTCTACAAGCAAAAACAGCTAGTGGTGGTAAGCATCTATTATATTTTAAAAGAGATGATGAACCGATTACTCAGATGATTGGGTTCTTGCCTGGTGTTGATATCAAGGCTCACGAGAATAACTATATCTTAGTAGCACCTTCAGCAACAGATAAGGGCCAGTATGAGTGGGATTTGGAGAAATCAGCGGAAGGTGGGACGATCGTTACCCCTTCCCGTGATTTAATCCGAGCAATTAAGAAGCAGTATGGTAAAACTCACGGCTATAGATACGATGGCAAAGATGGTCTTAGGGATTTAGCAAGGCGCTCTCAAACCAGAGAGCGGACACAGACAACCGACCTCTTTGAAACCATAGCTCTTGGTTTTGGTGATGAGGGGGGGCGAAATGACAAGTTGGCTAAATTTGTAGGCAGCCTCTTATTTAGAGTAGTTGATGATGAAGTGGTCGTTCAGCTTGCGAGGTTAGCAAATGTAAACAGTCCAAATCCATTGCCAGAAAAGGAAATGATGCGAACGATTGAAAGTATGATTAAGAAAGATAGGAGGTGAGAGCAATTGGTAATGTTGTAAGTATTAATTCACAAGACACGATGATACTAACGGATAAAGGTGCGATTAAATCGAACAGTCCCAGTAATGTGCTACTTTCCTTTAAAGCAGATGATCAGCTTAGTATTTATTTAAAACACAATGAATTTTCACAAGAGCACGAACTCCTTAAAGATATCAAAATAGGCAACACCCTTTTTAAAAAAGGGGAATTGCCTTCAAATTTTGACTCAGTTGTAAAAGTTTATTTCGAAAGTGTTTTG
>JAWGXY010000205.1:0-1229 GCA_032572035.1 Streptococcus parasanguinis | reverse complement strand
GGCTCTACTACGCTGATTTCATCAGCTTTTACAGCCCTACTCAACTGTGCGGAGGTGGGACGACGAAATCGAATTCTAACGAATGACCGATTTCTGTCCAACTCTCATCGTCTTATTAGAACAAGCCTTTGATTTTGTCCAAGGCACCGCTGACCATTTCATTTCCAGATACAAGCCCTTTGGCTTGTTCAAGGTAGTCGCCAAGGTTGTCTTTGTTGTCATCAACAAATTTCTTTGCAGCGTCGAAATCTTTCTTTTCGATCATTTCTTTCACTTGGTTAAATAAGTCCAATGGATTCATGTTAGGATCTCCTAAAATATAAGTTGTGAAGTCAGGCTCACGCCTTTTTCTCATCTATTTAATCATTTTTTTAGAGGTTTGACAACTAAAACGACTTAATGAAAAACCGTACAAACGGCCTCTGGAACGTAAAAGTCATGGGATAGTGAAGACAAACGTCCAGTAGCTGGATCACGTTTGAAGACAGTGGCATTTGGGGAATCTTGATGGGCTGCAATGAGGTAGTGTTGATCGGGACTGAGGGTGAAATCACGAGGATTTAGGCCACCTGTTGGGACGATCTCGATAAGTTTCAAGCTCCCGTCAGCAATCACTTCAAATACAGCAATAGAATTGTGTGCACGGTTAGAGGCATAAAGGAATTTTCCATCAGCTGATAACTTGATAGCAGAAGCCCATTTTTGCCCTTCATAATCTTCAGGGAGGGTTGAAACTGTTTGGAAGTGTTCGAATTCGCCCATGCCATCATAGAAGAGCACATCAATGGTCGCATTTAATTCATTGATCAGATAAGCAATCTTATGATGGGGATGAAAGACAAGGTGGCGAGGTCCTGCCCCTGGTGCCGTTTGGTAGTGATGGATGAGGGTTAGTTTTCCTTGATCGCTAACCTCATAAGTATGCAGGCTATCGGTACCCAGATCGCAGGTAATCAAGTACTGATCTGGTGTCAGATCAGCGAAGTGAACATGGGGACTGGCTTGGTTTTCGTGTGGTCCCTTGCCTTCGTGAGTGTCTTGGTCGATGAAGCTCAGCTGGCCGTCGTCTTCTATCTTGTAGACGAGCACTTGCCCTTTGTGATAGTTGGCTCCGTATACGAGTTGGCGCTTGTCATCGACAGAGACATAGCAGAGTGGAGCTCCCTCTTCAACAACGTGATTGAGCGGCTGAAAATCAGCTGTAAAACTTGCGATTCCTCCTTTTCCCT
>JAWGXY010000204.1:0-1278 GCA_032572035.1 Streptococcus parasanguinis | reverse complement strand
CGATTCAAGAAAATACCGAAACTTTCCGCTGTGAGAAAAGTGCCTGAAACAATAACGTTTCAGGCACTCGGGAGTTTTGAGACCCTAGGCTCAAAACTAAGTCTTGGAACTTCGAAGAAGTTCGCTGACGTCCGTACTCACCTAAGGAAAGTTTTTTATATGACTTTGTCTTCAATCTGAAGGCAGGATCTTAACATCCTGCTTTTTCTTTATTTTTTCTTTGCCAACATGGTTGCAAATCGAAGTTGAATCCGATGGCCATTCTCATCTCGACGATGGAGATGGCCAGGATTTTCATTGTATTTGACCAATTCCCAATCCTTGTAATACTCCGCCAATTCTCCTTCTTTAAAGGTGAACGAGAAGGGCATCTGGCAAGGATAATCTTCCGTATCCATGGCACAGACAATGAGATTGTAGCCCCCTGGATTGGTATGCTCTTGCATATTGCGGATGATCGCCGGGATTCGATCAGCATCTAAAAACATGAGGACCACTGTCGATACGATGAAATCATAGTTTTGGGTAAGAGCTGCAGCATTGATATCATAGAGACCCACAGGCATGTCTAGATCTTCCTCAGCGACAATACTTTGTAAGATCTCAAGAGCCAGTTCATTTTGATCCACAGCTGTCACGTCAAAGCCATGTTGGGCCAAAAAGAGGGCGTTGCGGCCTTGCCCGCATCCTAGATCCAGCGCCTTTCCAGCTGGGACAATTTCCACTGCTTCTAATACTTCTGAATGGACAGGATTGGTGTTGTATTTTTTGGGGAAATAGTCTTTTGGCTCACAGTAAAATTCCAGGTACCACTCCACATCGTCTGTTGCTGCTTCCACACGGTGCCAGGCCTGGGGCTCGGCCATGGGGTTTTCTGCTCCTGTTTCAAAGAGGTGGCTCGCGATTTCTTCCCCCTCTTCGGTCAATTCAATAAATCGTAACTGACCTTTTAAAACTGTAATCTTCCCCCAGGTTCCCACCTTGGTATTGTGCTTTCTTTGAAGAGCTTCTGGCATGGTATCCTTGGTCCAGATAGGCATGCGTTTGTAAGCGATCAATTTTTGTGTCATGCTGCTTCTCCTTTTTCTTTCAGTACCCTTATCATACAGAAAAAAGACCCTTTTTACAAGTTGGAAAAAGGAGAGCCCATCTCCAAGAAAAAAGACAGATCTGAAACAAGTTTCAAAACTGTCTTTTTCTTTAACGTGTATTGTATTGTTTCATGACCCGTGCGATGTCCCGGTTTTGTTCCCGACGCTTGATGGATTCACGCTTGTC
>JAWGXY010000203.1:0-1286 GCA_032572035.1 Streptococcus parasanguinis | reverse complement strand
ATTCGACTTCTTCTAGAAGATCTGCTAAGGCAAATTGATAGACTCCTGGCATGGAGGCCACTTCTTCTTTTTGCTCTAGATTCTCCTTTACAAAGAGTGGTTGAATAAAGTCATTGACACTGAGAGTCGTTTCTCTTACCAAATCTCTCATGAGAGGATTTTTTCTTAGTCTACGATGTCTTTTAAAATTCATGTTCTTTAATCTCCTTTATGATCAGCTCAACCAATTTCACCATTGATGGACTTGAAGGAATATAGTTTACGGAAACACCACAATCTAAAACAGCTTTTGCTGTAGTCTCTCCAATAACACCAATTTGGTGATGTTTTGGCAAAGAAAGCCCTTCTTGATAAAAAACATCCCAGGCTGATGGACTAGCAAAGGTCCATACACATGGTTCTTTTAAGGATAGAAGCTCTCTTATTTTAGCGATTCCCTCTTGATTGGCAACAGTTTGATAGAGGGGCCAAGCATAAACATCATGCCCCAATTCTTGTAACATTTTTGGATAGGTTGGATTAGCAAGATCACTGTGTGGGAACAAAATAGCTTGATGATACCCGTATCGACTTGCCCACTCCTTGATAAAATCAACTCCATACTGGCTACTAGACTCAAAAGTGACATCAATATCATGTTCTTTTAATAGCTTACTAGTCTGGCTTCCAATCGACGCAATCTTTAGATCAGGTTTCAAATAGGGAAGAAATAATTTGACGGTATTGGCACTGGTAAAGAAGACCCAATCAGCTTTGTCCAGTTTGTCATCCAGCATTGGTGGAATCGGATTGCCTTGCGTGCAAATCAATGGTGCATGCATCCATCTTACTTGGTTCTGGTACAGTAGGGTTTGTAATTCGACAGAAGGTTCCTGTTCCCTTGTAAAAATAATTAAGCTTCCCACCATTTATCCGTTAAGGCTCCTTTTTCCATTAATTGCTCCAAAGCCAGTTTGGGAAGATCGCTACCATCCTTAGACGTAAGAGCTACATAAAGGCAACGATCTTTGGCATCCGCCAACATAGTCTCTAAGTGATAGTGACCATCGATATATTGAGCATGTGCTCCTACTGGGAAGGTACAATCCGCATTCATCAAGCTTAAGAAACTTCTTTCCAATTGGATGCAGTTTTCTACTTCTTTATCATGGATAGAAGCCAATATTTCCAGAACTTCCTCATCATCTTCCCGACATTCAACGGCTAATGCCCCTTGCGAAACTGCAGGAATAAATGTCTGAGGATCTAAAAATTCTAAATTCAAAGAAGGTGACTGATCCAAATAC
>JAWGXY010000202.1:0-1357 GCA_032572035.1 Streptococcus parasanguinis | reverse complement strand
AGAGAGGATTGATAGGACGAGTCAGATACTTGTCAAACTCCCCTTTTCGAACTAGTCGTTGACCTAAAGCCCAGAGATTGTCAAAAAAGAGATGATCTAGTCCCTTTGGAATTAAGGAAAATCCATAGATAAAGGCAATTTCTTGAAAAGTCCAACCTTCTAGGGAGGGAATGTGTTGAAAGATGACATTGAGAAACAAGAGATTCAGGCCTTGAGTCAGAAAGACTCCCAACACACCAACCACAAAATCTACCTTGTATTCCATGATTTGCTTGATGTACTGTCTGATAAAAATCAGATGCATGCGTTGATATTTTTTCATCCTAACCTCCCTGAATGGTGATAAATGACTGGACTCGTTTCCAAATCAACTGAGACAAGCCCACCATCACTATAAGCCAGAAAAGCTGAAGCAAAAGTGCTTGAAGAATCTGACTAGCATCGTATTTCCCAACAATAATCATGACCGGAGTGTAAATTAAGGATGAGAAAGGTAAGAAGGACATAATATCTGAAATGACCTTTGGAAAGAAAGCCAAGGGAATCAAACTCCCAGACATAAAGGCGACTATGGAAGTCTTAAGTAGGTTGGAACCCCAAAGATTTTTAAATACAAAGGCTGAAAATCCAAAGCAGATATTAAAGAAAAAGTTAATCAGATAGGCCAGCGTTAAGCTAAAAAGATAAAGGGTAGTTAGTCCCAGCACTTCTACAATCCCTTGCCCAGATAAGATTTTCATCAAAACAATGACACTTAAAAATGGCAGTCCAACAGAGATAAAAATCAACCACTTGGAACCAAGCTCCGTAAAGAGGTAAGAAGCCGCAAAATGCACTGGTCGCAACAAGCTCATGATAATGGAACCATCCTTGACCTCATCACCAATCATAAAGGAAGAATCCGACCTAGTCAGAAGATTAGTCACAAAACTCATGATGATGTAGAGGGTGATATCCGCCATACTGAAGCCCTGAATCAAAGGCTCCTGGGAGGAATCAAAGACAGCCTTCCATAGATAAAAAGCCACAAAAGCACCCATGACATCGCCAATCCGATAAAGAATAAAGTTGACTCGATAGCTAATCAACTCCTGAATCCCTGCATTGATAAAGGGTTTATAACGTCTCCACAATTTGACCATCTTAGAGCTCCTTTCGATAGAAGCGACGGATAATATCTTCAATATTCGTATCTACCATCTTCAAATCACGGACCTCAAAATCAGATAAGGTTTGCTTGATAATATCGGCCGACTGGTAGCGGGAACTATCGAATTCAATATTGAGAGTATTTCCTTGTCTATCAATGGACATATCAGGCAAGCCCTCATAATGAGAGACTAGATGATTTTGACCT
>JAWGXY010000201.1:0-1357 GCA_032572035.1 Streptococcus parasanguinis | reverse complement strand
AGGTCAAAATCATCTAGTCTCTCATTATGAGGGCTTGCCTGATATGTCCATTGATAGACAAGGAAATACTCTCAATATTGAATTCGATAGTTCCCGCTATCAATCAGCTGATATTATCAAGCAAACCCTGTCTGATTTTGAAGTCCGTGATTTGAAGATGGTAGATACGGATATTGAAGATATTATCCGTCGCTTCTATCGAAAGGAGCTCTAAGATGGTCAAATTGTGGAGACGGTATAAACCCTTTATCAATGCAGGGATTCAGGAGTTGATTACCTACCGAGTCAACTTTATTCTCTATCGGATTGGTGATGTCATGGGGGCTTTTGTCGCTTTCTATCTCTGGAAGGCAGTCTTTGACTCCTCCCAGGAGCCTTTGATTCAGGGCTTCAGTATGGCAGATATCACCCTTTATATCATCATGAGTTTTGTGACCAATCTGTTGACCAGGTCTGATAGCTCTTTTATGATTGGGGAGGAGGTCAAGGATGGCTCCATTATCATGCGCTTGCTGAGACCAGTGCATTTTGCGGCCTCTTACCTTTTCACCGAACTTGGCTCCAAGTGGTTGATTTTCATCAGTGTTGGCCTTCCATTTTTAAGTGTCATTATTTTGATGAAAATCCTGTCTGGGCAAGGGATTGTAGAAGTGCTGGGGTTGACGGTTCTATATCTCTTTAGCTTAACGCTCGCCTATCTGATTAACTTTTTCTTTAATATCTGTTTTGGTTTTTCAGCCTTTGTATTTAAAAACCTTTGGGGTTCCAATCTACTCAAGACTTCCATAGTGGCCTTTATGTCTGGAAGTCTGATTCCCTTGGCTTTCTTTCCAAAGGTGGTTTCAGCTATTCTCTCCTTCTTACCTTTTTCATCCTTGATTTACACTCCGGTCATGATCATTGTTGGGAAATACGATGCCAGTCAGATGCTTCAAGCGCTTTTGCTCCAGTTCTTCTGGCTTATAGTGATGGTGGGCTTGTCTCAGTTGATTTGGAAACGAGTCCAGTCATTTATCACCATTCAGGGAGGTTAGTATGAAAAAATACCAACGCATGCATCTGATTTTTATCAGACAATACATCAAGCAAATCATGGAATACAAGGTGGATTTTGTAGTAGGTGTCTTGGGAGTCTTTCTGACTCAAGGTCTGAACCTCTTGTTTCTCAATGTTATCTTTCAACATATCCCATCCCTAGAAGGTTGGACCTTTCAAGAGATTGCCTTTATCTATGGATTTTCCTTAATTCCAAAGGGATTAGATCATCTCTTTTTTGACAATCTCTGGGCTTTAGGTCAACGACTAGTTCGAAAAGGGGAGTTTGACAAGTATCTGACTCGTCCTATCAATCCTCTCT
>JAWGXY010000200.1:0-1432 GCA_032572035.1 Streptococcus parasanguinis | reverse complement strand
TTCTTCTAGGGGTTGCTCTGTAAATCGATAGTAGTAGTTATTGGGATCATTCTGAGCTAATGCAAGGAGTTTTTGGAAGCGATCGATATACCAAGATTCGATATCGTTGACCGCGGCATCCACATAGATCGAAAAATCAAAGAAATCGGTCATATAGAGACTGTCATTTTGCGGATTTTGAAAGACATTGATCCCTTCTACAATGACAAAATCAGCTGGTAAAATGGTTTGCTTCTCATCTGGAACAATATCGTATATTTCGTGGGAATAGACAGGGATTTCTACGCTCTTGTTGTTTTTGATTTGATTAAGAAAATCAAGGAGCAATTCCATATCATAGCTTTCTGGAAATCCTTTTCGATTGAGGAGCTCTTGTTCTTTTAAGATAGCATTTGGATAGAGGAAGCCATCTGTTGTCACCAATTCTACTGTCGAGCCTTCGAAGGTTCGTGACAGCAGGATTTGAAGGAGACGGCTAGTGGTCGATTTCCCAACAGCAACACTCCCTGAAACTCCAATGATAAAGGGTTGGCGTTCACTCGTTTTTTGAAGAAAAATACCTTTTGAGAAGGCCAAATCTTCTTTGGAACGCTTGTAGATTCCAATCAGGTTTGTCAAAGGCAGGTAGACGTCACGTACATCCTGGAGGTTGATGCGGTCGTTAAAACTTTTAATAGAATTGAGCTCTGTTTGAGAGAGAGGTGGGGTGGTTTTGCGGTGCAAATTTTGCCACGTTTCCCGATTAATTTTTTCAAAATGTAGAAATTCTTTGTCCATATGTCACTCCTATTGTAGTCTTTAGTATACCAATTTTTAGAGGTCATGTAAACGATTTAAAAAAGGAGTGAATTATGATAAAATAACCTTATGAGTAAAATGTATTTCGATGTAAACCCAGATGCAGCCCATGATATTCATGATCTGGCTGTTGTTTTATTGGGGCAAAAGATGAATTTCTATACGGACGCCGGCGTCTTTAGTAAAAAAATGATTGACTATGGAAGTCAGGTGCTCTTATCAACCCTGGATTTTCAAGAAGGAGAAAGTGTCCTTGATGTTGGCTGTGGCTATGGACCAATCGGCCTCTCTCTAGCTAAAGCCCAGGGAGTTGCAGTGACCATGGTCGATGTCAATGAGCGGGCACTGGACTTGGCTAAGAAAAATGCCAGCCGAAATGGCGTGGAAGCTCAGATCTTTTCTTCGGATGTCTATGAAGCAGTAGAAGGGTTTTTTGACCATGTGATCAGTAATCCGCCGATCCGAGCTGGTAAGAAAGTGGTTCACCAAGTGATCACTGGTAGTTTTGAACATTTGAAACCAGGTGGAGATTTGACCATTGTCATTCAGAAAAAACAAGGAGCTCCGAGCGCTAAGGCCAAGATGGAAGAGACGTTTGGCAATTGTGAGACCGTAAAAAAAGACAAAGGCTATT
>JAWGXY010000199.1:0-1436 GCA_032572035.1 Streptococcus parasanguinis | reverse complement strand
TTGAACTGCACCCTAAAAGTTAGACAGAAAAATCTAATTTTTGGGGTGCTTTTATTATGAAATTAACTTTTGAAGATAAAGTTCAAATATATGAATCAAGAAAGCAAGGAGAGAGTTTTAGGCGACTTTCAAATCAATTTGGGATAAAGATTTCTAATCTTCAGTACATGATTAAATTGATTGATCGTTATGGAATAGAAATCGTAAAAAAAGGAAAGAATTGTTACTATTCTCCTGAACTAAAACGAGAAATCATTGATAAAGTCTTACTTGAAGGTCGTTCACAAAGAAGTGTAAGCCTTGATTATGCTCTCCCAAACCAAGGAATGCTTCCAAATTGGCTGGCACAATACAAGAAAAATGGGTATACTATTGTTGAGAAAACAAGAGGAAGGATACCTAAAATGGGACGTAAGCCAAAGAAGAAACCTGAAGAGATGACTGAGTTAGAGCGTCTTCAAGCAGAAAATGAATACCTGAGAGCGGAGAATGCTGTTCTAAAAAAGTTGAGAGAACTCCGATTGAAGGAGGAAAAAGAGAAAGAAGAAAGACAGAAATTGTTCAAGAATTAATCACTGAGTTTTCGTTAGATATTCTTCTAAAGGCCGTTAAACTCGCTCGTTCGACCTACTATTATCATTTGAAACAGCTAGACAAACCAGATAAGGATCAAGGGCTTAAAGCTGAAATCCAATCTATTTTTACTGAACACAAGGGAAATTATGGTTATCGTCGGATACATTTAGAATTAAGAAATCGTGGCTTTTTGGTCAATCATAAGAGGGTTCAGCGGTTGATGAATGTCCTCAATTTACAAGCTAGAATCCGGCAGAAGCGAAAGTATTCTTCTCACAAAGGAGATATTGGTAAGAAAGCCGACAACCTTATTCAACGCCAGTTTGAAGCTTCAAAACCAATGGAAAAGTGCTACACAGATGTGACAGAATTTGCCATTCCAGCAAGCACTCAAAAACTCTACTTATCACCAGTATTAGATGGTTTTAACAGTGAAATCGTCGCTTATAATCTTTCGACGTCGCCAAATTTAGAACAAGTGAAAGCTATGTTAGACCAGGCCTTTACTGAGAATCATTACACAAATACAATTCTCCATAGTGATCAAGGATGGCAGTATCAACACCAGTATTATCATCGTTTTTTAGAGGATAAAGGAATTCAACCGTCCATGTCACGTAAGGGTAACAGCCCAGACAACGGCATGATGGAATCCTTCTTTGGCATTCTTAAGTTCGAAATGTTTTATGGGTATGAGAAGACGTTTCAGTCACTTGAGCAATTAGAACAAGCTATTGTAGACTACATTGATTATTACAACAATAAACGAATTAAGGTCAAACTAAAAGGACTCAGTCCTGTGCAATACAGAACTAAATCCTTTGTGTAAATTCATTGTCTAACTTTTTGGGGTCAGTACA
>JAWGXY010000198.1:0-1490 GCA_032572035.1 Streptococcus parasanguinis | reverse complement strand
TGATGAAATCAGCGTAGTAGAGCCCACTCAACCACTGCGTCTTGCTCGACAATCCAAAAACAATTGAGAGGCTAGGACTTTTGTCCCAGCCTCTTTTTTATATTTAATTGTATTTCTTCCAACCTCTTCTATTACATCTTTAATTTCAAAAGGGATGAATCGTTTGATCAGTGCATAAGTAAACTGGATTGATCTTCTCAATACTTCCTACTCGTCAGTGGACTTCTTAACTGTAATTACTCAACTAAAGATTTTATTCGTACAAATGCAAATCATGATTTGCACTCTCTATAAAAATTATCACTCATTTAAATACTCTTTTCCTTAAATCCTATTCTACCAAAATATACCCATGAATTCATTCTAAAACAAAAAGAGAGCAGCAAACTGAGCTACTCTCTTTTTGTTTTATTTTTCGACCATTCCGCCCTTGATAAGACTGTCTTTCGTTACTGAATAACTGACTGTTTTGTCATCTAGGGGATTAAAGCCTGGGACGATTTCTTTTAATTTATTAAAATCGATTTTTGTGTAATCAATGGTATTGCGGATATAAAAGATTCCGTCTTTGTATTCTGATGTTAGTTCAAATCCATGGCCCATCAGATCTTTGAATTTTTCTTGGCTCTTGGCAACGGCTTCTTTCATGGTTTCAAGAGGGTTCTCACCAGGCACTTTTGAGACGTCGTAATCATCAACTTTTTCTTGTAATAACAAGGTATCTCCCTTGTAATACAAGGTAATAGTTGACTTACCTGCTTCATCACTCGTTTCGAGAACGGTTTTTTGTGCACCTGCTAGTGCATCTTCTTTTTTACTTTCATCAGTTGATGACTCTTTTGTCTTCTCTTTAGCGGATGATTTGCTTGTTGCTTTACTGGTCGCTTTAGTAGACGATGGACTAGTAGATTTTGTACTCTCTTTTTGTGCGCAACCAGCTAAAAGAAGACCCGCTGTCAAGAAGACGGCTAACATTTTTGTGGTTTTATTCATTTTGAATACCTCACTTTTTTATGATGGTTAGGGAAATGACTGACGTCTGAAACGAGTCATTTGTCAAGATCAACTGTCGTTTTAGATGTTATTAAAAAAGTCTCAAAAATGATGTTCGCAGTCCCTCCTTATCGATCATTGTAGCCATCTGGGTGGCTGGAATGCCAAGCCCAGGCTGTTTGAATGATGGTTTCGATATTGTCAAATTTTGGTTGCCAGCCGAGGATGGCACGCGCCTTCTCAGAGGATGCGATCAGGGTATCTGGATCTCCTGGTCTGCGATCGGCCAGCTCAAGTAGGATCGGATGTCCTGTCACCTTGCGGGCTGCTTCAACGATTTGAAGATTGGAGAATCCAGTCGATGAGCCCAGATTAAAGGCAGTAGATGGGTTGCCATTTCGGAGATACTCCACTGCTAAAAGATGGGCATCTGCCAAGTCAAATGGATGGACATAGTCCCGAACATTGGTGCCATCTGGTGTCTTGTAGTCATCCCC
>JAWGXY010000197.1:0-1527 GCA_032572035.1 Streptococcus parasanguinis | reverse complement strand
TATTTGATCGTGACAGTTCTCATGACGGTGACACTGATTTTCATCAATACGATCGTTCAGTACAGTAAGAAAAGAAGAATACCTGAATCTGTTTAAAATAAGGAGATTTTATGCATCATTTTTTCACTACAGAATCAACAGCACCACCAGCAATCTCAGCACTTTGGTATAGTGTGATGGTCTTGTTCGTTGTGACAGCGATTATGATGTCACTTCGCTATTATCAGAATGAGCAATTTCGTAAATGCTTTCAATACTTACAAGGCTTCCAGTTAATTTGCTTGTATCTTTGGTATTTTGCCTACCACATTCCTTGGTCCAATAGCTTACCATTTTATCATTGCCGCTTGGCCATGTTTGCGGTCTTGTTTTTACCAGACCGCTGGAAAAGCAAACAGTTCTTTGCTTTGATGGGAGTGAGTGGAGCCATCTTTGCCTTGGGCTATCCAGTCTTTGATCCCTATACTTTCCCTCATATTACGAGCTTTTCTTTCCTCCTCGGACATTACTGTCTTTTAATCAATTCCTTGATTTATCTTTTGAGATGGTATGATCGAAACCTCTTAAAAAATAGTCAGATTGTTCTCTATACCTTTGCCTTAGATTTATTCATGGTTGGAGTCAATCAATTGACGGGAGGAAATTACGGCTTGATGGCCCGCCCTCCGATTATGAGAGGGGATAAGGTGTGGCTCAACTATCTGGTTGTATCAAGTATTTTAGCCCTTGCTTTATTGCTCTTTAATCAGTTCTTCCGTCGCAGAAGTGAGCGGGTGAAAGTGAGAAAATAACAAGTAGGAAGGTTGGGACATCTCGGTCTCAACCCTGTTTTATATTAAAGGAGAATATATGAAGCGTTTCTTGCTAATGATTTCCCTCATTTGGAGTTTGGTTTGTACAATCACGATCGCACATGCAGATGATGAAGTTCGCTATTCGATTGAATCCTATGTAGGACACCTCCAATTGCAGGAAGATAGCCAAGCAACATTTACACAAGAGATTACCTATCAGTTTCAGACAGGCTATCATGGTCAATATGTGACTCTAGGAAGCGCAGATCCTCTTCCAAAAGGGTTTAAGATTCATCGTCATCCTGAGGTGGAAGCCTATGTGGATGGGGAAAAACGTGAGATTCGTGTAGAGGAGACAGACCTGGAAGATGGTCGGCAATTAAAAATATACAATGCCCGTATCGTCGGTGGCACGGTCAAGATCAAAGTAAAATGGAAGATTGATCATCTTTTGACTTTCTACAAGGATATTGCAGAATTGAATTGGTTTCCTATTTCAGATGGAGATGAGAAAGTCGCGAAATTAGATTTTTATGTGGATGGCTTGGATGCCAAGCAAGGAAAACTGTATGCCCATACTGGTTACTTTAATCCACCAGCCCAAGTTGAACGAACTGCAACTGGTTATCATATTTGGACAAAGGATTTTCCCAAAAATGGTAAGCTCGAACTGCATGGCTATTGGCTAATGACAGAGGCCCTGCGTCGAGACCAAGCAAATGAGATTAACAAG
>JAWGXY010000196.1:0-1537 GCA_032572035.1 Streptococcus parasanguinis | reverse complement strand
GCTGATGAAATCAGCGTAGTAGAGCCCACTCAACCACTGCGTCTTGCTCGACAATCCAAAAATAATTGAGAGGCTAGGACTTTTGTCCCAGCCTCTTTCTTTTTTTGTTTCTTTTTCTACTCTAGTGATCTATTTTCTTATTCACTAAATCTTAAAAAATAGCCATCTGGATCCAGAACTGCAAATTCATGGGGATAGATATATTGTTCACCAACACGAAATTTTCTTTTGGTCAAAGGACGATGAATAGGATAGTTAGACTCGATTACTTTTTGATAGAGTCTAGGGACATCTTTTATGCCGAAGGAGATATTAACTCCACGACCAAAGGGGTAGGTCAGTTCAGCTAGTTCCTCCTTACTCCCCTCCTCTATCATTAGCTGGCACTCTTCAAGAGAAAGAAAGAGGAAGTTCTCTTCTGGTCGCCCGTATTCGATGGTAAAACCCAGTAAATCACAGTAGAAGGAACGGGACTGCTCTAAATTCGATACAATAAACTCAGGAATCACTGCATTGAAATTCATAAAGACCATCCTTACAAATCAATTTCTAATACAATTGGTGTATGGTCTTGGCGAGCGCCTGAGTCGATCATATCTGACTTGGTAACTTTGTCTGCCACACGGTTACTTGTGAGCCAATAGTCGATTCTCCAGCCTGTATTGTTGATTTTTGAGGTTTTACTGCGTTGTGCCCACCAAGTGTAACGCTCCGGCACATCACCGTGGAGGTGGCGGAAGGTATCTGTAAAGCCTGCTGCTAGAAGGTTGGTAAAGCCTGCACGTTCTTCGTCTGTGAAACCTGGTGAACGACGGTTGCTGGCTGGATTAGCAAGGTCGATTTCCTTGTGGGCCACGTTGTAGTCACCTGTAGCAAGGACAGGTTTTTGCTTATCAAGTTCAGCCAAGTACTCCGCATATTTGACATCCCAGACTTGACGTTCTGCTAAACGTTTGAGGCCATCACCGGCATTAGGAGTATAGACTTGTGTTACAAAGAAGCCACCAAATTCCAGAGTAATGATCCGACCTTCCAAGTCCATGGTCGAAGGAGCACCGATCTCTGGGAAAGTCACAACGGGAGTAAGCTCTTTTTTATAGAGGAACATGGTTCCAGCATAGCCTTTGCGAGCTGGTTCTTGAGAAGAGCGCCAGGTATTTTCGTAGCCAGGGAAGAGTTCCTCAAGAATTTCGAGGTGTTTTTTAGTAGGTCCTTTGGAGGATAACTTGGTTTCTTGAATGGCGATGATATCTGCATCCTCAGCGACCAAGGTTTGAAGGACTTCTTGAGAGAGTTTGGCGCGTGCTGAGTCGCTAGTCAATGCAGCGTTTAGCGAGTCGATATTCCATGAAATGAGTTTCATTGTGTTTCCTTTTCTTGACATAATTGATAGTTTTATTATAACAAAATTTTAATGATTTCCTGATCACAATGCCTTGAAAATTCTTATAAAATCCATTATAATAGCTTGAATTCATTTGGAGAAAGGGAGTTGTTTATGAAATTTTACTCTTATGACTATGTATTGAGTCAGATC
>JAWGXY010000195.1:0-1619 GCA_032572035.1 Streptococcus parasanguinis | reverse complement strand
AACTGAATCTAATGACCAACATCGTATTGTTTCGGTTGGTCGCTTGACTCAGAGAAAGAATCAGCTTGAGTTAATTAAAGCTTTTCAGATGCTTAATCGAGCAGGAACCGAACTTGTATTTTTAGGCGCATGGGATGAGGATTACAAACAACTCTGCGATGATTATATAGCAGAGCAAGATTTGAAAAATATCTCATTTTTTGGGTATTTAGATGATCCTTGGTCGGAGATTACTGATAAGGATTTAGCTGTTTTTCCATCTAGTATGGAGACGTTTGGTCTTGTTTATGTTGAGTCTGTTTTAAATGGTATTCCAACAATTTTATCAGATAATGCGGGGCATAAATCTGCTTTTGAATATATGAATGAGCAAGGTCATATCTACCCTTTGGGTGATTTAAATGCTTTAACTAGAATGATCTCAGAGGTCCTTGATGGATTTGATCAAGAGAAATTTGAAGCAGTACAATCTGTTCCAAGTTTAAAAGAGAGATATTCTCTTGAGAGAGTTTATGCTAATATTACTGAAAAGATTGAGGTTGATGAATTGCGTCATAAAAAAGTAAATCAGAAAGATACGGATTTTTTAAACAGCCGAAAAGCTCTAATAAAGAGTGTAAAATCTGCTTTTAAAAAAATATTTCGACTGAAGAAACTGGGTTAGAATTCTTTATCACAGTGGGAGTATAACGGAAGGAATTTTATTTAAAGCTCCTTCTGTGACACTCCCTTTTCTGTTTGGATTAGGCAAAAAGGCTAGAAAATGGTATAATTGAATAGACTGTGAATGATTTGAAAGGGAACTCTATGCAACATGTTTTTATTATCGGAAGTCGTGGACTTCCGGCTCAATATGGCGGTTTTGAGACTTTTGTGGACCAATTGGTTTCGCATCAAGTGTCTCCAGATATCCAGTACCATGTTGCTTGCCTTTCTAATGATCAAGCTTATCAACATTTTGACTACAAGGGTGTCGATTGTTTTACCATTAAAGCCCCTAAGCTTGGGCCTGCGCGTGTCATTGCTTATGATATGATGGCCATCAACTATGCCTTGAAGCTTATTAAGAAACAAGGAATTGAACAGCCAATTTTTTACGTCTTGGGCAATACAATCGGAGCCTTTGTGGCACCCTTTGCGCGTAAGATCCATAAAATGGGTGGCCGATTCTATATCAACCCAGATGGACTGGAGTGGAAGCGGGCCAAGTGGGCCAAGCCGATCCAAGCCTATCTCAAGTATTCTGAAAAGATCATGACGCGCCATGCTGACCTGGTAATTTCAGACAACCCAGGTATTGAGTCCTATATTAAGAAAGCTTACCCGTGGTCTAAGACGACCTATATTGCCTACGGAACGGACCTATCTCCGACCAGCCTAAGCAGTCAGGATAATAAGGTCCGAGAATTCTATCACAAGTGGCTGACTCAGGAGAAAAACTATTACCTAATTTTGGGCCGCTTTGTTCCAGAAAATAATTATGAGACCGCCATTCGTGAATTTATGGCCTCTTCCACCAAACGGGATTTGGTGATCATTTGTAACCAGGAAGGCAATCCTTATTTTGAGGAGCTCCTAGCTCGAACTGGATTTGATCAGGATCCTCGTGTTAAGTTTGT
>JAWGXY010000194.1:0-1688 GCA_032572035.1 Streptococcus parasanguinis | reverse complement strand
TTTATCAAGAGTGCCTGGGCCTCATTTAAGAAGCACCATTCCAATATGGATACCTTGGTAGCTCTTGGAACCCTGGTAGCCTATGTCTATAGTGTATTTGCCCTTTTTACTGGTCAGCCAGTATACTTTGAGGCTGCGGGTTTTATCATCTTCTTTATCCTCTTAGGGCAAATCTTTGAAGAACGGATGCGTAACAATGCCTCCGAGGCTGTGGAAAAGTTGTTGGATTTGCAGGCAAAAACGGCTCAAGTTCTCCGTGATGGGAACTATGTCGAGGTGGCGGCAGAAGATATCCAAATTGATGACTTGATTCGGGTCCGTCCTGGGGAAAAGATTGCGGTTGATGGGACGATTGTAGAAGGAAGTACGACCATTGATGAGTCGATGGTGACAGGTGAAAGCTTGCCTGTGGAAAAATCAGTTGGTGATGCAGTTATCGGCTCCACTATCAACAGCAATGGGACCATTCTCTTTAAGGCTGAAAAAGTCGGTAGTGAGACCCTCTTATCTCAAATTGTGGACTTTGTCAAAATGGCCCAATCCAGTCGTGCTCCTATTCAAGATTTGACGGATAAGATTTCAGGTATCTTTGTTCCAGTGGTGACGATTTTGGCCATTGCGACTTTCTGGGTTTGGTCCGTGCTTCTGGGCGCGTCGCTTCAAGAGGCCATGCTCTATGCAGTCTCTGTCCTCATTATTGCCTGTCCTTGTGCCCTTGGTTTAGCAACCCCAACAGCCCTCATGGTCGGAACCGGCCGTAGTGCCAAGATGGGGGTTCTGATTAAAAATGGAACAGTTCTTCAAGAAGTGCAAAAGATTCAAACCGTTGTGTTTGATAAGACAGGGACTATTACCATTGGCCAACCACTTGTAACCGATGTTGTAGGAGATGAAGCGCGTGTCTTGACACTGGCTGCTAGTCTTGAAACTTTTTCAGAACATCCCCTAGCGCAAGCGGTTTTATCACGAGCAGAAGAAAAAGGTTTGGTGCTAACCCCTGTGGAAAACTTCCAAGCGATTGAAGGAAAAGGGGTCCAAGGTCAGATCGACCAGCAGTTGGTGACCTTGGGAAATGGCAAACTTCATGACGGGACAGCGATGGATCCGGAGCTTGAAAAACGGATGGTAGAGTTGCAAGAGCAGGCCAAAACAGTGATCAGTTTGTCTGTGGATGGGCAAGTGATTGGCTTGATTGCCATTCAAGATGCTCCGAAGGCCAGCTCAAAAGAAGCAATCAAAAAGCTCAAAGAACGGGGCTTGAAAACGGTCATGTTAACGGGGGATAATGAACGGGTGGCCCAAGCTATTGCTAAGCAAGTGGAAATTGACACCGTCATTGCTGATGTCCTTCCTCAAGAAAAAGCTAGCGCCATCCAAAAACTGCAAGAAGCTAGCAAGGTCGCCTTTGTTGGAGATGGGATCAATGATGCTCCAGCTCTCTCGATCGCCGATGTGGGGATCGCTATGGGATCTGGAACGGATATTGCGATCGAGTCCGGTGGCATCGTGCTCACGCAAAATGATTTGCTTGGCGTTGTGCGCGCCTTTGACATGAGTCAAAAGACCTTCCGCAGGATCTTACTCAATCTCTTCTGGGCCTCTATCTACAATATCCTTGGGATTCCAATTGCTGCTGGAGTCTTTGTAGGACTGGGATTGACCCTCAATCCAGAACTAGCAGGTCTTGC
>JAWGXY010000193.1:0-1713 GCA_032572035.1 Streptococcus parasanguinis | reverse complement strand
CAACAAATGTATCATCAATAGCCGGTCAGAAGCAGATACAACCGTTCAATTTGGAAACCATACCTTCAAGCTTCCAGTTGTTCCAGCCAATATGCAGACGATTTTGGATGAGAATGTAGCAGAGCAGTTGGCGCGTGGTGGATACTTCTACATCATGCACCGTTTTGATGAAGAGGGTCGGATTCCTTTTGTCAAACGCATGCATGATCAAGGTTTGATCGCTTCCATTTCGGTTGGTGTTAAGGAATACGAATACGACTTTGTGAGTCAATTAAAGGCAGATGCGCCTGAGTACATCACTATTGATATCGCACACGGTCATGCGGATAGTGTCATTCGGATGATTCAACACATCAAGAAAGAATTGCCAGATACCTTTGTCATTGCTGGAAATGTTGGAACTCCTGAAGCTGTTCGTGAATTGGAAAATGCGGGAGCTGATGCGACTAAGGTCGGAATCGGCCCTGGTAAGGTTTGTATCACCAAAGTTAAGACTGGATTTGGTACAGGTGGTTGGCAATTGGCTGCTCTTCGCTGGTGCTCAAAAGCAGCTCGTAAGCCAATCATTGCGGACGGTGGTATTCGGACTCATGGTGATATTGCCAAATCGATTCGTTTCGGGGCGTCTATGGTCATGATCGGTTCTCTCTTTGCAGGACATATCGAAAGTCCTGGTAAAACAGTAGAGATTGATGGAGAGTCTTTCAAAGAGTACTATGGATCTGCTTCCGAGTACCAAAAAGGCGCTTATAAGAACGTCGAAGGTAAGAAGATTTTATTGCCTGCCAAGGGTCATTTGCAAGACACCTTAACGGAAATGGAACAAGATTTGCAAAGTTCGATCTCTTATGCAGGAGGCCGAAAATTAGCAGATTTGAAACACGTTGACTATGTGATCGTTAAGAATTCTATCTGGAATGGCGATGCACACTAATTGAATTACTTATTTATTTCACGAATGGGCGTGATGTTTCTACAAGGTGCCGGAACACCTAACAATAAGTAAGTCGGGATTATCTCTCTTTCTAGAGAGATTTCAAGGCTTGCTTAGCAGGCCTTTTTGTGTTTTGTGAATGAGTAGAGGATTTTTTAAAAAAGTAGGAGGAAGTATGAAATTACTTGAAGAGCGCATCTTAAAAGATGGCAATGTTTTAGGTGAGAATATCCTCAAGGTGGACTCCTTTTTGACCCACCAAGTGGATTTTAAATTGATGAAAGAAATTGGTCAGACTTTTGCGGACCGTTTTAAAGATGCTGGCGTGACGAAAGTCGTAACCATTGAAGCGTCTGGAATTGCACCAGCCCTTTATGTAGCTGAAGCCTTGGATGTTCCCATGATCTTTGCTAAGAAGGCGAAAAACATCACGATGAATGAGGGCATCTTGACGGCTGAGGTTTATTCCTTTACCAAGCAAGTCACCAGCACCGTTTCGATTGCGGGTAAATTCTTGGATCCATCGGATAAGGTTTTGATCATTGACGATTTCCTTGCAAATGGTCAAGCAGCCAAAGGATTGATTCAAATCATCGAACAAGCTGGTGCTCAAGTCGAAGCGATTGGGATCGTGATTGAAAAATCCTTCCAAGATGGACGGGGATTGTTAGAAGAGTTGGGATATCCAGTTGTATCCCTCGCACGTTTGGACCGTTTTGAAAATGGTCAGGTTGTATTTAAGGAGGCAGACATCTAATGCAAAAACAAGAAAGCCATTC
>JAWGXY010000192.1:0-1750 GCA_032572035.1 Streptococcus parasanguinis | reverse complement strand
TATCATTTCCTGAAATAGCTAGAATCAATTCATTACTCATAACGGATCTCCTTTAAATATAAGCCATTTGGCGCTGCTGTAGGACCTGCTAGATTGCGGTCCTTCTTTTCTAAAATTAGATCGATCTGCTCGATCGGCATCCGATCATTTCCAATCTTCAACAAAGTTCCCACCATATTGCGGATTTGCTTGTAGAGAAAGCCATTGCCCGAAAAGGTAAAGACAAGGCGATGATGTTCTGCATCCTCGACCAAGCGAGCCTCTGTAATCGTACGAACCTTATCTTCCACGCTGGTTCCTGAAGCTGTGAAACCGGTGAAATCATGGGTTCCCTCCAACTTTTGGATGGCTGCTTGCATCTTTTCCACATCCAAAGGATAAGGATAGTGGGTGGCATAGTGGCGCATCATGGGGTTCTTGGGACGACCATAATCCACGATAAATTCATAGGTCTTGCTGTGCTTCTTGTAGCGTGAGTGAAAGTCATCTTCTACTTGCTCCACTCGGATGAAATCAATATCCTCTGGGGTTTGGGTATCGAGGGCAAAGCGAAGCTTCTCCTCGTCCCGCGCTTGGGGGAGATCAAAATGAATCACCTGGCCAAGAGCATGGACACCGGAATCCGTTCGCCCCGCTCCATGAACGGTAACGGGGGTTCCTTGATTGAGACGCGTCAAGGTCTTCTCGATTTCCTCTTGCACACTACGGGCATGCGGTTGGCGTTGAAACCCTGCAAACAAGGTCCCGTCATATGAAATGGTTGCTTTGTATCGTGTCATGTTTTAATTTTAGCAGGATATAGAAGGGGTTACAAGAGTGAAAAAACCAAACTGTCCGGGTACAGTTTTCCAAGCACAAAAAGAAGCTGGGACAAAAGTCCTAGCCTCTCAATTATTTTTGGATTGTCGAGCAAGACGCAGTGGTTGAGTGGGGTCTACTACGCTGATTTCATCAGCTTTTACAGCCCTACTCAACTGTGCGGAGGTGGGACGACGAAATCGAATTCTGACGAATTACCGATTTCTGTCCCACTCTCCTAACTTCGACCTGTTACAAATCAACTAGGTCTCAGTCTCTTTTTTTATTTTTCAAGTCCATTCCTGCTGCTCCTAAGATCGCTCCTAGTAAAGCGAGTCCCAGAGCAGATTCCACTCCTGTTTCTGGAAGTTGCTTGTTAGAAGATACTGTTTCTGGACGAACCTCTTTTTCCACAGCTGCTGGAATTGGCATTGGGGTATTTACTGGTGCTACTGGTTGATCTTTCGAAATCACTTGAGGTGTTGACTGATCTGGAACCATTTTGTTTACAAGCACGTCTGACTTCACTGGTGCTTCTACTGAAGGGCTTGTTGGGATCACAATTTCTTTGGTACCGACTTCAACAATTTCTGCAACCGGCTCTGTGGCAACTTCTGTAGCGATTACTTTTCGACTTTGATTAAGCGCCGAAACCTCTACATACTCAAGACCTTGCCCTTTAACTCCAGCCTGGATTACTCTGCGTTCTCCTTTAGCGAGATCTGGATTGGTGCGTTCCACAAGGTCAAAATCAAGTTCTTTCTCCACGATTTCAAGACTTGGTTTGTCTTCCACTAGGGCTTTGACGTCATTTTCAGCCAAGCTACCTACTTGCGTAATTGGCTTGAGCCCCGCAAGGGCTTGGGTCAGAGTAGACACTTCTTGATCCACCTGATCTTGATGAGCACGGCTCACATTCCAATTCAAGCTATCTAAGGCTTTCGCAAGTGCT
>JAWGXY010000191.1:0-1788 GCA_032572035.1 Streptococcus parasanguinis | reverse complement strand
ACGCTGATTTCATCAGCTTTTACAGCCCTACTCAACTGTGCGGAGGTGGGACGACGAAATCGAATTCTAACGAATTACCGATTTCTGTCCCACTCTCTCGGAATTATTGAGACTAAGGAAAGTTTCTAAGATGACTTTGAATTCAATTTGAATAGCCTCTTTCGCCCTACTTCTTCTGATACAAATCAAAAACGATCTTGTCATTATAGAGGTCAATGGTATTGGCCTTGACATAGATTCCAAAGTCATTGTCAATTTCTGGCAATACAATGGTGATGGTAGACTGCTTGGGTGAGATCTGAACAAATTTTGGTATATTTTTATTTTTACTCAAGAGCTGCAAAACCATCTTTTGTGGAATTTGAAAGGTTCCGACTGAAAAATCCTTCACCGTCAAGAGAATATCCCCGTTTTCCAATTTGGATGGTTGAAAGTAAATATATAAGGGATAATCCTTCCCTAAGAAACTTAACTGCCCTTCTAAGAGGATTTGCTGATTGTCCGCATAGACCTTGTAGTCGGACAGCTTATATTTTTTCAGAAGCGATTTGATGGTGTCATTGAGTTGATCACGAGTTGTCGTCATAGTTCCAACTTTGACATCTTTGGTGCCAACTGTTTGATGAAGCTGACTAACATCTT
This sequence comes from Streptococcus parasanguinis, assembly GCA_032572035.1. Classification (GTDB taxonomy): domain Bacteria; phylum Bacillota; class Bacilli; order Lactobacillales; family Streptococcaceae; genus Streptococcus; species Streptococcus parasanguinis_AB. Next base: position 1,146 of record JAWGXY010000191.1, on the reverse strand, counting down.
CTCTTGGCGTCGCCAAGCGTCCTTGCACGACTATAGCAAAGGCTAAGAGAAGGTTGACTAAACCTAAAAATAACCATTTCCAAATATTAATTTTTTGGAGAAAGGGGACCTTCTCTTTGATGGGATTATTTTTGACTCCAAGTTTTCTTCGTGGCATTGATTTTCTCCAATATTGCTTGTTTCATCTTTTCATAGCCCGTATTGTTAGGGTGAAAGCTATCCTCTTCATACAGGGCATCATTGATAACGGTAGTCTTCCCGTCACTGACTTCTGATACGCCCATTTTGCCATCAATTCCTTTATAAAGCAGATCATTGATAGGGACGAAATAGACCTGATCAAATTGCGCGATGGTTTCTTCCGTCGTCTCATTCCAGCGATCGACAGCCGTCTGGATACTAGTTAATTCAGGAAAATTCAGATAAAGAGGATTGTAGATCCCCACTACATAAATGGGAAGATGGGGATTGTCCTTTCTGGCCTTGGTGATTATTTCTTTGAGGTTCGCTGTATAATTCTTGAGTGGTTTTTGGATATCTGATAGAGAAAAATCACTCAGATGATCGACAACGACTTTGCGTAGATCATTTCCTCCAACCGTTAAGGTCATGACATGCGCCTTCTTGAGATCCTTCTGAAGGTCTGTTTGCTTCTTGAGTCGATCTAAGATCTGGGCACTTGTATTCCCAGCTACTCCATAGTTGACAGGCTGGTACTGGCCGTCATTTTCATTGGACAGGCTTTGGGCAAGGATGGGCACAAATCCCCCTTGCTTGGTGCTATCCCCTACTCCTTCGGTCAGTGAATCACCTAGAGCTACATAAGTATAGGTGATTTCTTTCGTAGCCGATTTGGGCTTGGTCATGCGAGGGGACGCAGTTGGTAACAGAGCACGAAATAGAAAGACAAAGACAAGAAGGCTGGTTAAAAAGAAAACCAAGCCTTGCATCATTTTTTTAAGATTCATATGAATACGATCGCTTATCCTTGAAAAATCACTTGTCCATCACAGATTGTATAAGCAACTTTCCCTTTTAATGTTTCGCCCACAAATGGTGAATTGCCCGCTTTTGAAGCGAAATGATCCGATACCAGACGATCTGCTTCTGGATCAAAGATGGTCAAATCTGCCGGTCCATCCACTG
>JAWGXY010000190.1:0-1799 GCA_032572035.1 Streptococcus parasanguinis | reverse complement strand
CGGAGCAATTCGACCTTGTCCCGCTTATCCACTTGCATATAAAAATGTTGGATATTGTCCAAAGAAACTCCATCAACCGAAATGCGAAGAGTATTTTCTTCTAGCTGGTCTGGATCGACCTTGGCTGTGGCGCTCATATAGATATATTGGTGGTCACGGGGAGCATAGTGGCTGATCTTGTCGACGAAGTGGTACTGAGAATCACTCAGTAATTGGTCGAATTCATCTAAAATGATGGTTTCCACATTCATCATTTTGATCTTTTTCAGCTTGATCAGTTCAAAGATCCGACCAGGCGTCCCAACCAGGATTTCGGGTCCTTTTTTGAGGCGTTCGATTTGCCGTTTTTGACTAGATCCTGAAAGGAAGAGTTGTGTCTGGAGACCGAGAGGCTCTGCCCATTGTTTGGTGACATCAAAAATTTGTCCTGCTAACTCTGTGTTAGGAGCCAAAATCAAGAGTTGTTGGGCCTTCTTCGGTTTGAGTTTGAGCAAGCTCGGAAAGAGGTAGGCGAGTGTCTTACCAGTACCGGTAGGACTGATCCCGAGGACATTTTCTCCTTCATAGATAGGGGAGAAGATCTGTTCCTGAATTTCAGTGAATGTATCAAATCCGAGTGTTTCTAACTGGTCTTTCCAGCTTTGTGGAAATTGTTCTTTCATTCTTTTTCATCCTTAAATTGTATTCCAGCGCTTTGACGCATCTGGTAGAGGGTTTCATGGACCTGCTCAGCTGTTTGTAACCACTCAAGATAAGCAGACTGCTTTTGATGAGCGATGGCAAGGGCAAAGGCTTCCGCCTCTTCTTGCATTTGGTGTTGGCAGGCCTGGATCGGAAGGTCGATGACTTCCCCAGAATGGCTGACGAAGCGGGCCTGGTTGAAGGCTGCTACAGCATTGAGAGTTAGTGTTCCAGTCTTGGTGTAGATTTCAGCAGGTAGATGGCTGGTGATATTTTTCCCTGCCTGAATAGCAACCTGAAAATCTGGATAAATCAAGACACCTTGACCATAGAGATCAATCGAATTGGGTAATTGCTGAGCGCAATAGTGACTGGAGATGGGTTCTCCAAAGAAGCCAATCGCCAAGTAGAGGCAGTAGACTCCCAGATCCATCAAGGCTCCACCTGCATAGACATCTGAGAAAATATTGGGCATCTCACCTGCAAGAAGGGCTGGCAATTTGGAAGAATATTTGGCAAAGGTGAAGTTGGCGCCCAGTATTTCCTGGTTAGAGAGGAAGTTTTTAACTACTTGAAAGGCTGCTTCTTGATAATTTCTGGCAGCTTCAAAGAGATAGACCTGGTGCTCCTTAGCGAGCTTGACCAGTTCCTTCCATTCAGAAGGGATGGTCACAGCCGGTTTTTCAATGATGACATGCTTCTTAGCCAGAATAGCAAGCTTGGCCTGAGCGAAGTGAAGAGAATTGGGGCTAGCAATGTAGACCACATCCAGCTCACTGTCTAAGAAGTCGATGAAATCCGTGTAGCAAGAGATTGCTCCATAAGGCTCACAAAACTCTTGAGCTGTCTTCATCTTTCTCGAATACACAGACTGCAAGTGATAGTGGCCTGTCTGATGAGCAGCTGTAATAAATTCATGTGAAATCCAACTCGTACCAATAATTCCCAGCTTTAACATAAGGTGTCCTCCCGTCATCGATTCACTCTATTATACCATGAAAAGGGGGAGGGGCGGGGTGAAAAATACTAGGGTTTATGAGAGTTTTTTGTTACAATAGAAGGTGAATAAATCAAGGAGTAAGAGATGACCATATCAGTTGTAGTCCCATGTTTTAACG
>JAWGXY010000189.1:0-1805 GCA_032572035.1 Streptococcus parasanguinis | reverse complement strand
ACGACTAGTTCGAAAAGGGGAGTTTGACAAGTATCTGACTCGTCCTATCAATCCTCTCTTTCACATCCTCGTTGAGACCTTTCAGATTGATGCCTTGGGTGAACTCTTGGTCGGTGGTATTCTATTAGGAACAACAGTGACTAGCATTGCTTGGACTCTTCCAAAGTTCCTGATTTTTCTAGTTTGTATTCCTTTTGCGACCTTGATTTATACTTCCTTGAAAATTGCTACAGCCAGCATCGCTTTTTGGACCAAGCAGTCAGGTGCCATGATTTACATTTTCTATATGTTTAATGATTTTGCCAAGTACCCGATTTCCATTTACAATTCGCTCCTTCGTTGGTTAATTAGCTTTATTGTACCTTTCGCCTTTACGGCCTACTATCCTGCCAGCTATTTCTTGCAGGACAAGGATGGACTCTTTAATATTGGTGGTTTGATTCTGATTTCCCTTGTTTTCTTTGTTATTTCCCTCAAACTTTGGGACAGGGGATTGGATGCCTACGAAAGTGCTGGTTCGTAAGAGGTAAAGTAAGACTAAAATCAAGAAAGGAACTTATGATGTTTGTAATTAAAGAAGTCAAGGGTGAAGATCAAAAAATGGCAGTTGTCGCTGAGATTTTAAGGGATTTGCCAGAATGGTTTGGAATACCAGAAAGCACGAAAGCCTACATTGAAGGAGCTAAGGATTTACGAGTTTGGGCTGCTTATCAAGAAAGTGATGTAGTAGGGTTTATAAGTTTATCATATTCGAGTGAAGATTGTGCTGAAATTGACTGTCTAGGCGTGAAAAAATCATTCCAAGGTCAAGGAATTGGAAGGGAATTAATTACGACTATAGAAAGAGAAGCAGTCAAACAAGTGGACTACCTACAGGTCAAAACAGTCGCAGAAGGTTCAAATAAAGATTATGACCGAACAAATGTCTTTTATCGCAGTCTTGGTTTTAAAAAATTAGAGATTTTTCCGCAACTATGGGATCCACAGAATCCATGTCAGATTCTGATTAAAAAGATCAACTAAAAGTGCTTGACATCCGCTATCAGAGTGCTATACTAAGAAGGTAATCGCCGATTTAGCTCAGTTGGTAGAGCAACGCACTCGTAACGCGTAGGTCACAGGTTCGATCCCTGCAATCGGCATAGAAAAAATCTGCTTTGAAGGAGCGAGACGATGAATAATGGTGATCACATATTCGTTCGGTCTCGCTCCTTCTTTTGACCGCATAGGCGCCATTTTTGACCACTTAGTCAAAAGTCCTTGTCTCCGTAGGAGCTCTCTGCTATCATAGAATTATCAAAGGAAGAAACACTTCCGAATATTGAAAACGAGGTATATGATGATGAAGAAATTACTTGGACTTGGATTGATTCTTGCTGCTCTTGCAGTTGTGGTAATGGGAATGGTTGGCTTTCCAAAGATCGATGTGAATATCTGGCCTTTGTTCCCTGTTCTCTTATTTGCTTTCTTTACACTTGAAAATCTCTTGAAAAAAGATTACAAGGCAAGTGTTATCTGCGCCTTGATCGCATTTATGATCGCAAATGCGATTTACGATGTCCTGCCGGTTTCAAATGGTCTGGTCATCACAGCAGGTGTGCTCGCTTGCCTGGGTCTTAGTTTTCTTTTACCGGACAAGGAAAGCAATAAATAAAGAAAGGAGGCTGGGATAAAAGTCCTAGCCTCTCAATTGTCTTTGGATTGTAGAGCAAGACGCAGTGGTTGAGTGGGCTCTACTACGCTGATTTCATCAGCTTTTACAGCCCTACTCAACTGTGCGGAGGTGGGACGACGAAATCGAATTC
>JAWGXY010000188.1:0-1834 GCA_032572035.1 Streptococcus parasanguinis | reverse complement strand
AGCCTCCTCCTGAATGGTTTTTAGCAGTCAGCGTTTCAAGGGTCTTCCCCTCTTTTAGCGCTTGACTAGGTTGACGGAAGTCACGGGTTTTGCCTGCCTTGTGCGAGGAGCCCGCCTGTACCGATCCCGTTTCCCCTTCTTCTTTAGTGCCTCCTTTTTGTTGTTGGGCGATCTCTTCGATCGAGCGTACATTGACCGTATGCTGAGCATCCTTTAAGTAGAGATAGTATTTACCAGCCCGTTTAATAATATAGCCATCCTTGACCTTGCTGACAATATCAGCTTCTTGGAGCTGATAGGTTGGATCTCGCAAAATCAATTCCTCACTAAAGATGGCATCAAATGGGACCTTACCACTATAGTAATGAAAATGATCCCCATGAGAAGTGACAAAGCCTTCATCCGTAATTTTGATGACAATCTGCTCCACCTGAGTCTTTTCCTTGGCATTGACTGCTTCGATGCTGTCTTCCTTTTTGCTGGAGGCAGTCGATGACGCTTTCTTTTCTGCCTGTAGATACTGAATCTGATTCTTTTTCTCTTCCTTAGCTTGTGGTTGCTGACTGAGCGCATAGGCACATAGCCCTATTCCCAAAGTTGCTACAATTCCAATCGTTCCCTTTTTCTTCATTCTTGATTTACTCCTCTAATTCCTTGGCTAAAGTCGCCATATTTTCTTCTAGATTTTCTAATAGATCCTTATCGTTTTGCGGATCGGCTTCCAGTGGATCCAAGACCTTGACACGCGCCCCTGTTGCCTTGGCGATACTATCTGCCACTTTTGACGACGTGTGCTTTTCCACAAAAATCGTTTTCACCTGATAATCTTTGACAAACTGCTGGATCTCCGCCAATTGCCGGGCGGTTGGTTCTTGTTCAGGGGAAATCCCTGCAATCCCTAACTGCTTGAGACCAAAGCGTTTGGCCAGATAAGAAAAGGCCGTATGCTGGGTCACAAAGGTCTTTTGCTTGGCCTTATCAAAGAGAGGCTGGTAGTGGGCTACCAGTTCCTCACAGCGCTTTTCAAGCTTTTGAGCATTGGCCTGGTAGAGCTCCTTGTTCTTTGGATCGATCTCTCCCAAGCGTTGGGCGATGATCTTTCCTTCCTCTGCGATTTTTACAGGATCCAACCAAGTATGCGGATCATACAAGTGCTTGGCTTCTTTTCCCTGACCAGCCTCGACATCCTCTAATCCAGCCACCTTATCAAGGGTCATTCCTTGACTCCCTTCGATCACCTGTAACTTGGAACCTTGTAGATTAGGATCTAAGCGACCGGCCCAAGATTCCAGAGTCTGAGAATGATAGACAAATACATCCGCATCATAGATCTGAGCCACTTCCTTGGTTGAGGGTTCATAATCATGGATCCCTGCACCGGATTGAACCATCCAGATGTCATTTTGATCCCCAGAAATTTCCTTGACCAGGGCATAGATAGGATAAAAGCTCGTGACAATTTTGAGACCTTTTTTAGAAGGGGGCTTGCCTGCATTTCCTTGACTAGCACAAGCTGCAAGCAGAAAGAAACCGAGGAACAAGAGTCCCAGCACCTTCATTCTTCTCCTATTCATCCTTCACCTCTTTTTCATTTTCGTTAACTAGTTTGTTAATCAGTTAATTAACTAGTTAATAATACTGCTAATCATTTGCTTTGTCAAGTCTTTTTTACATTTTTTTCCTTTTAATGTTAGGTGCGAGCATTTTACGAGATTCTACGAGCTTTCCTTGCAGAAAAAAAGAGGCTGGGACAAAAGTCCTAGCCTCTCAATTGTTTTTGGATTGTCGAGCAAGACGCAGTGGTTGAGTGGGCTCTACTACGCTGATTTCATCA
>JAWGXY010000187.1:0-1863 GCA_032572035.1 Streptococcus parasanguinis | reverse complement strand
AAATTCCAGTCATTTTGTGAAAGCATTTTTGCCATAGTTAATTTCTCCTTTTGATATTTTCTTTGATTGTGGGGATCAAATCCTCTCTTTTAAAGAGTATTGCCCTTTCTATTAATCCACTTGCTAAATCTGGTGGATATTCCATATTGTTGAGTGCGAGATAGTTAGATTTCTCATACTCATGCAATAAATTATTGTCGTATAGAAATTTATACGCTTTTAGAATAGCTCCTGAACCTTTATAGGTAAACCATTCTAATTTTTGTTCCAGTTCTGTTTTTGGTTTTGAAATAATGATAGAGACAGGTTTTGAGTGACCTAAAAACTTTTCCCAAGATCTCAAAGGTTTTGAGAAATGGCTATCACTATAGAACCTCACTTTTTCTTTGAGATATCCCTTGGTAAAGTTGAGAAGATCTATTTCTGAATGCAACCATTCTTGAATGAAGTAGTGAGCTTTTTCTTTCCTAAGTTCTAACTCAGTTCTTATCCAATTTTCTATATACCGCTTGCTGATACCGAGCTTCTCAGCTTGTTCTAAGCGCTTATCGTAAATTCTAAGTCTTTCATCATCAGTGGGTTTTCTTAAATATAAGGTCTGACCGATCGTTTCATCTCCGTAGGTATTATAGTAGGTGCTTTTTCCATATAGAAAGCGTTTCTTCTGACAAATCTTTAGAAGTTGATTAGGAGTGAAATAGGGTGTTTCATTAAAATCATCTATTGCAATATCAATTCGTCTGATTGAAAAATGATTGTAATTGTAGTAGAGGTTATCCAGAAACTGTCTTTCGGATAGATTATTTGGATCTAACACCATATCTCTATAGAATTCAAGTGCCTGTCCTGACATGACAAGCATGTAGGACGACTCTTTCGATCCATAGTAGATACGGATATTCCCATAATGAAGCTGGCTATCATAGTTATAGTATTTAAGGCTCCCCTTATTCTCAATAAATAGGTCAAAGTCAAGAAATAGGATATCTTCGATTATTTCTTTTGGCGAAAACTCAGTCTTATCAAACTGAATTTGAATCCAGTCAAATACAGAACGTAAATGCTCATTTTTTGCCATAGATTTTGATTCAACTTTTTGCCTAATTTTGCCACCCTTGAAATCTCCAAAACCCTTGGGAATACTGAATTCTTTCGATGGTACACCTAACTTGCAGAGGGTGGTGTTACTACACACCCTATCGGTCAAAAATGGTCCGTCCGCATCTACGCTCATTTTCGGCTTTCTGCCTCATGGCTCAGCCGAAAACTCGCTATTAGCCGAACCTATTTTTTGACCTCTTGTTAACAAACCCTAGTAAGCCGGTTTGCATCGACTCTTCAATATCTTGGATTCTCTTTTTTAGGTTGGTATTCTCAATTTGTATCAGTCGTATTTCTCGCTTAAATTCCTGTTTTAAGGCGCTCAGTTCATCGTAGAGCTCATCTATTACTTGGTTTAGGGATTCTTGCTCATTGTCTGCTAGACTCCCAAATACGGCTTGTATAGCCTCTTTTAGACCTATTTCAAGTTTTAGGTTAGCTAACTTTTGAAATTGTTTAAGGTCTTCGCCTGTAAAGTCATAGGCAACTGTATAACTTAATTGATGAGTTCTTGGATTTCTACTGATAGGAATTTTAATTTTCTTAAATTCCTTGCCACTTATCTCTTTAATCAGTTGAATCCAATTTTTAAGAGTAGAGGTAGAGTTTAGGCCAGAAATTTGATTGACTAACTCTTTATTGGTCATTTTTTTGTAAAATCTCCGAAATTTTCTTGTGCAACTGAAGAGTTTTCTGTGGTATAATTGTTACATAATATGTTTTGATCTTGGAACGAACGGCACATTTGTTTCAAGATTTTTT
>JAWGXY010000186.1:0-2011 GCA_032572035.1 Streptococcus parasanguinis | reverse complement strand
AAAGTAAGATCAGTTCAAAAAGAAAACAGAAAAATAAAAAAGCAAAAGAAAGCTTCCTACTAGAAGAGGAACAACGATTGAAAAAAATATTAGGAACAGATGTGACGATACACTCCTCTTCTCAAAATAAAGGAACTATCCAAATTTCTTTTTCCAGTCTTGATGAATACCAACGAATTATCAACAGCCTTAAATAAGGCTGTTATTTTTATTTTTTATATTGACAAGCTTTTCCACCATAAAAATCTTTTGTAAATAGCAGAAAAATAAGGATATTCTCTAGTTATCCCCATTTTGTGGATAACTTTTAAAAACAATGTGAATTTAAATCCACAACTTGTGGAAAAGTTTAAAACTATAATTTAATTTCATGAAATTTAGCCTGTGGAAAACTATTTTTGTTTGTGGTAGAATAGGAGTACGTATGATTTGATACAATTCAAGAAAAGGAGGGAAGTCTAATAGTGTCACAAGAAGAGCAATTTTGGTCTCGTTTTTTAGAATTAGCCCAATTACAACTAAAAGATAGTGCCTATGATTTTTTTGTCGCCGATTCAAAATTAGTCAAAATAGATGGAGAAACGGCTACCATTTATCTTGATGGAAATTATAAAGAATTATTTTGGGAAACAAATCTAAAAAATGCTTTGATCACAGCCAGCTTTGAAGTCTACAATACAGATTTGAAGTTCCATTTCGTTTTTGAAGATACCGAAGAAATTCCTAGCAATCATAGCGGTGAGAATAGGAGATTATCTTCAGGTAGCTTAACAACCGAACCGTTACCTAAAATTGATACAGGTCTGAAATCAAAGTACACCTTTGATAATTTTGTGCAAGGGGATGGAAATATTTGGGCGAAAGCAGCAGCGCTTGCAGTTTCTGAAAATCTTGCAACAACTTACAACCCTCTCTTTATCTATGGTGGACCAGGGCTTGGAAAGACTCACCTATTGAACGCAATTGGAAATCAAATCCTAGAAAATATTCCAAATGCACGGGTTAAGTATGTTCCAGCAGAAACCTTTATTAATGAATTTTTAGAACATCTTCGATTAGGAGAAATGAAGACGTTCAAGAATACCTATCGAAGTCTTGATCTCTTACTGATTGATGATATCCAGTCACTCGGTGGGAAAAAAGTCACGACTCAAGAGGAATTCTTTAATACCTTTAATGCTCTCCATAGCGACAACAAGCAGATTGTTCTAACAAGCGATCGAAGTCCGGATCATTTAGATAGTCTTGAAGAGCGGCTGGTTACTCGTTTCAAATGGGGACTAACGCAAAATATAACACCACCTGATTTTGAAACTCGGATTGCCATCTTACGAAATAAAATTGAAGATCTAGATTATATTTTTCCTAATGACACACTAGAATATCTAGCTGGTCAGTTTGATTCAAATGTCCGAGACTTAGAAGGTGCCTTAAATGATATTTCTTTAATGGCGAAGGTGAAAAAACTAAAAGAAATTACGATCGATGTTGCAGCTGAAGCTATTCGAGCTCGTAAAAACGATAATAGCAAGACGCTTGTCATCCCCATAGAAAAAATTCAGGAAGCAGTTGGAGCCTTTTATGGAGTCAGTGTAAAAGAAATCAAAGGTTCTCGAAGAGTTCAGAATATTGTCCTAGCACGACAAGTGGCCATGTATCTTTCAAGAGAGATGACGGACAACTCACTTCCTCGAATCGGAAAAGAATTCGGTGGAAAAGACCACACGACTGTCATTCATGCTTATGAAAAAATTAAAAGTATGGTCGACACAGATGATAATCTACGACTCGAAATTCAAAGTATCAAGAAAAAGTTAAATTAATCTGTGGATAACTTCCTCTAAACTTCTAGGGGTTATGCACAATTTTTAAACAAGTAACTTTTTAAGTCATAGATAGGATTCTGAGAGTTTTCCACAACTTCCACACAACCTACTATTACTATTAACTTACTAATCATAAAATAAATAAAAGGAATGACCATGATAAATTTTTCTATTAACAAAACTTT
>JAWGXY010000185.1:0-2028 GCA_032572035.1 Streptococcus parasanguinis | reverse complement strand
AATGCACATGCGCTTGATGCTCATAACGGCATTATCTCTTGTCCAAACTGTTCAACGATCCAAATGATGGTCGCTCTTGAGCCAGTCCGTCAAAAATGGGGCTTGGAACGTATTATCGTGTCTACTTACCAAGCTGTTTCAGGTGCTGGTATGGGAGCTATTCTTGAAACTCAACGTGAGTTGAAAGAAGTATTAAATGATGGCGTTAATCCACGTGATGTCAAAGCTGAAATCTTGCCTTCAGGTGGAGATAAGAAACACTACCCAATTGCTTTTAACGCTCTTCCACAAATCGATGTCTTCACAGAAAACGACTATACTTACGAAGAAATGAAGATGACGAATGAAACCAAGAAAATCATGGAAGATGATAGCATTGCCGTTTCAGCAACTTGTGTGCGGATTCCAGTCTTGTCAGCTCACTCAGAGTCAGTCTACATTGAAACAAAAGAAGTGGCACCAATTGACGAAGTGAAAGCTGCTATTGCAGAATTCCCAGGTGCAGTCCTTGAAGACGATGTCGCTCACCAAATCTATCCTCAAGCAGTCAATGCTGTAGGTTCACGTGATACCTTCGTTGGACGGATTCGTAAAGACTTGGATGCTGAAAAAGGGATTCACATGTGGGTGGTTTCAGACAACCTCCTCAAAGGTGCTGCTTGGAACTCCGTTCAAATCGCAGAAACCCTTCATGAACGTGGGCTCGTACGTCCAACAGCTGAATTGAAGTTTGAATTGAAATAGGGAGAAAAACAGAAATCAGTAACTCGAAGAGTTTGATTTCGTAGTTTTTCCCCCGCACAGTTGATTAGGAAGTACGAATGTTGCAAACATGAGTAGTTCCAATCAACCACTGCGTCACGATTCAGAAATCAGTAACTCGAAGAGTTTGATTTCTTCATCAGCTACCTAGCAAATCAACTTGTTCAATGAACAGATCATGAGGCAAAGGCAAGCATGCCCCAGCCTCTTTCTTATATAGAGAAAGGTTTTTCTATGTCTTATAGTGATTTAAAAGATTGTAAAATCATCACTGCATTTATCACCCCCTTCCATGAAGATGGGACCATTAATTTTGACGCTCTTCCTGCCTTGATCGAGCACCTCTTGGCTCATCATACAGACGGGATTCTCTTAGCTGGTACGACTGCGGAAAGTCCAACCCTGACCCACGATGAGGAATTGGAGCTCTTTGCAGCTGTACAAAAGATTGTCAATGGTCGAGTTCCTTTGATCGCTGGTGTCGGAACCAATGAAACTCGCGATTCGATCGAGTTCGTTAAAGAAGTGGATGCTTTTGGTGGATTCGCAGCAGGATTGGCTATCGTTCCTTACTATAACAAACCATCCCAAGAAGGTATGTATCAACATTTTAAAACCATCGCAGAAGCAAGTGAACTGCCAATTATTTTGTACAATGTTCCTGGTAGAACGGCTGCATGTCTAGAAGTGGAAACTACTTTGCGCTTAGCACAATTGGAAAAAATTGTGGCAATTAAAGAATGTGCAGGGTTAGATGCAATTACTGAGTTGATTGAAAGAGCGCCAAAAGACTTTCTAGTGTATACTGGAGAAGACGGGTTGGCTTTTGCCACCAAGGCACTTGGCGGACAAGGGGTTATTTCGGTAGCCAGTCATGTCTTCGGTTCGTCAATGTATGAGATGTATCAAGCGCTGGAGCAGGGGAACTTGCCGGAAGCGGCTAAAATTCAACGACAGTTATTACCAAAAATGAACGCATTGTTTTCAGTGCCTTCGCCGGCACCCGTGAAAGCGGCCTTAAATCATTTAGGTATTCCTGTTGGAAATTTACGTTTACCTCTAGTTGCTTGTACACCAGAAGAAGAGCAAAGAATTATTCGCACGTTAGAGATTTAAAGAACGTGTAATCATAGAGAGGTGAAAAGAGTGAGTACAATAAAAATCGTTCCATTAGGCGGCGTTCGTGAAAATGGAAAAAATATGTACGTTGCTGAAGTGGAAGATGAAATTTTTGTACTGGATTGTGGATTACAATATCCAGAGAAC
>JAWGXY010000184.1:0-2108 GCA_032572035.1 Streptococcus parasanguinis | reverse complement strand
CTAGAGGTTGGAGACCTTTGTCTTGGCCTCTTTTTGCTTGCCTTAAAAAGGAGTTGAAAATGGATCTTTCAAATGACACTTCAGTCTCTCGTCTGAAGAGAAAATCTGCTATAATAGAGAGAGAATTTGAAAAGGGAGAATGATATGGCAGTTACTGTTCGCGATCTACAGGAAAAGCTTCGTCTATCGGTTGTTTATGGGGATGATAGCCTCTTAAGCAAGGAAATTACGACTGCGGACATTTCACGTCCAGGTCTTGAAATGACGGGCTATTTCGACTATTACACACCTGAGCGGATTCAGCTTGTAGGAATGAAAGAATGGTCTTACTTGGTGAAAATGAGCTCTCACAACCGTCATCAGGTCTTGCGCAAGATGTTCCAGCCAGAGACACCTGTCATCATTGTCGCGCGGAATTTAGAAATTCCAGAAGAAATGTTGCGTGCTGCGGAAGAGAAGCAACTAGCCATTTTGAAGAGCAATGTTGCAACGAGTCGTTTATCTGGAGAGCTTTCTAGCTATTTGGATAGTCGGCTAGCAGAACGTACGAGTGTACACGGTGTCTTGATGGATATTTATGGGATGGGTGTCTTGATCCAAGGAGATAGCGGGATCGGTAAGAGTGAGACAGCTTTGGAACTTGTCAAGCGGGGTCACCGTCTCGTAGCGGATGACCGAGTCGATATCTATGCGAGAGATGAGATGACCCTTTGGGGAGAGCCAGCTGAGATCTTACGTCACTTACTAGAGATCCGTGGTGTCGGCATTATCGATGTGATGAGTCTCTATGGTGCGAGTGCTGTGAAGGATTCTTCACAAGTCCAAATCGACGTTTACCTGGAAAATTACACTAAGGACCAAACTTATGATCGTCTTGGTAACAATGCAGAAGAGTTGGAAATCGGTGGAGTCACCATTCCTCGTATTCGCATTCCAGTGAAGACAGGTCGAAATATTTCGGTCGTGATTGAAGCAGCAGCCATGAATGTTCGTGCCAAACAAATGGGCTATGATGCCACTAAAACCTTTGAAGAACGTTTGTCCCAGTTGATTAGTCAAAATGAGGTGAAGGAATGAATCCAGTAGCCCTTCAATTAGGTCCGATCAGTATTCGTTGGTACGCAATTTGTATTGTCTCTGGCTTGATTCTAGCCGTTTATCTTTCTATGAAAGAAGCGCCCCGTAAAAAAATTGATCCAGATGCTATCATTGATTTCATTTTGATCGCCTTTCCTCTTGCGATTGTGGGGGCTAGACTCTATTACGTTATTTTCGAATGGGGTTACTATAGCCAGCACCTGGGTGAGATTTTCGCCATCTGGAACGGAGGAATCGCGATTTATGGTGGCCTCTTGACAGGTGCCCTTGTCCTCTATCTATTCTCTCGTAGACGTTTGATTGAACCGATCGACTTTTTAGATATTGCGGCCCCAAGCGTCATGATTGCACAGAGTATTGGGCGATGGGGGAACTTCTTTAACCAGGAAGCTTATGGAGCTGCTGTTAAAAGTCTTAACTACCTGCCCTCTTTTATTCGAGACCAAATGTATATAGATGGCAGTTACCGTCAGCCAACCTTCTTATATGAATCCAGTTGGAATCTGCTAGGTTTTCTCTTGATCTTGATTCTTCGTAGGAAGCCACAATTTTTGCGACAAGGTGAGATCACAGCCTTTTACCTTATCTGGTATGGTTTTGGTCGGATGATCATCGAAGGAATGCGGACAGATAGCCTGATGTTTGCGGGCTTACGTGTTTCCCAGTGGTTGTCGATGATCCTGATTCTAGTTGGACTCGCCATCATCATCTACCAACGTCGCAAAAAAGCCCCTTATTATGTAGAAGCAAAGGAGTAATATATGTTTATTGAAATTGCCTACGGCCTCTTAGGCCTTGCCTTAGTAGCGCTTGTCATTTATATGATTTTTTTCCTCTCAAAGATTGGAAAAGTTGTAGATGAGACGCAAAAAACCATCCAAGTTTTGACATCAGATGTTAATGTCACCTTGCATCAGACCAATGATCTATTGGCAAAAGTCAATGTTTTAACGGATGATTTGAATCAAAAAGTTGCAACGATTGACCCACTCTTTACAGCCGTGGCGGAT
>JAWGXY010000183.1:0-2129 GCA_032572035.1 Streptococcus parasanguinis | reverse complement strand
TGATGAAATCAGTGTAGTAGAGCCCACTCAACCACTGCGTCTTGCTCGACAATCCAAAAATAATTGAGAGGCTAGGACTTTTGTCCCAGCCTCTTTTTTCCTCAAAGTAGCAATTTTCAACCCTGTCGCTAAAACGTATGAATATTACTTTTTGGGGGATTTGAGTGTATCATCTGTCATTTTTCTTGTAAATCCGTCTATAATTTGCTATAATTGTGACTAATCGAATCAATCCTTTAATACTGTCCAGAGAGGCAGGCAAGGAGCTATGGAAATGAAAGGCCTGGGAAGACCAGCCTATATTTTGTGTATCTCCTTGTTGTGGGGGATTTTTTTGTATAGTTGAAAAGTGGTTTGATGAAAAAGAGAAATCGTCGATGATGGAGCATGAAGTACTCCTTTACGATTTGGTCATCGAAGGTAGACGTTTTTGTTCAGCCATAGCTTGTCGCATCTTAATTTTAGGAGGTTTTTACGATCGTGAATGACGTTAAATATGATGTGAATGATATGCCAAAACCTGGTTTATTGGTTGGTTTATCTTTCCAGCATTTGTTTGCCATGTTTGGGGCGACAGTGCTGGTGCCGATTTTGGTTGGGATTGATCCTGCCATTGCTTTGTTCTCATCTGGTTTGGGGACCTTGGCTCACTTAACCGTGACCAAGTATAAGATTCCTGCTTATATGGGGTCTAGTTTTGCTTATATTGCTGCTATGCAGATGCTGATGAAGTCAGATGGAATCGCAGCAGTTGCGCAAGGTGCTATGGCGGGTGGCTTGGTCTACTTGTTTGTAGCTCTGATTGTTAAGCATGCGGGTAAAGATTGGATTAATAAGGTCCTTCCACCAATCGTGGTTGGTCCCATTATCATGGTAATTGGTTTGAGTCTTGCGGCGAATGCAGTCACTGATGCGACAACCTTAAATAAAAGCTATAGCGGTTATGCTCTATTGATTTCGATGGTGACCCTCTTTGCGGTTATCCTCTTTAACATGTATGGCAAGAAGATTGTCGGTGTCGTCCCAATTTTACTTGGATTAATTGTGGGCTATATTTTCTCATTGGCTCTTGGTTTGATAACAGGACATAGTTTTGTCAATTTCTCAGAGGTAAGTGCGGCGCATTGGATTCAAGTCCCAAACTTTGACATTCCATTTGTGGATTATAGCTTTAAGCTCTATCCAAGTGCGATTTTGACCATGGCTCCGATTGCCTTTGTGACCATGACGGAACATTTTGGCCACCTCATGGTTTTAAACAGTTTGACTGAGCGTGATTACTTCAAGGATCCAGGGCTTGATCATACGCTTACTGGTGATGGCTTGGCACAGATTATTGCTGGATTCTTTGGAGCTCCTCCAGTAACTTCTTATGGGGAAAACATTGGGGTGATGGCCCTTAGTAAGGTCTACTCAGTTTACGTTATTTCAGGCGCGGCAGTGATTGCGGTTGTCATGAGCTTTATTGGGAAGCTATCAGCACTCTTGCACTCTATTCCAACTCCTGTATTGGGAGGTTTGTCTATTGCCCTCTTTGGGGTTATCGCTGCTAGTGGTTTGAAAATTTTAGTTGAACATAAGATTGATTTTGATAATAAAAAGAATCTCTTGATTGCAAGTGTGATCTTGGTATCAGGGATCGGCGGTTTGATGATTGACCTTGGTGGTCTTCAAATCACTGGTGTCGCAACGTCAACCATTCTTGGGATTGTGTTGTATCAAATCCTTCCAGAACCAAAAGCTGATGAGGCTTAGTCCATTCTGGTAATGAAAAAGTTTGAATGGATTTAAACATTATAAAAAACGAGGAACAGACTCTGATGTCAGAGCTGGTGTTCCTCGTTTTTATTGTGGATCGGATTTCCAAAGAGGCCTTCCTTCGTTAGTTGAATGCATTTTTTAAAAGGTAATGCTTATTATCGTGGTGGAAGACCAAGGGCGATGCGCCCGTATCGGCTGATTCGTGTAATTTTCCAAGCGGGTGACCAAGTTACTTCAACCTTGACATCTTCGATCCCCTCGATTTCTTTTAGGCGAGCGACGATTTCGATCGGAAGGCTCTCAGCACAGCTACAAGCCGTATTGGTAAAGGTCATAACCACCTTGCAAGTGCCGGCTTCATCTAGATG
>JAWGXY010000182.1:0-2139 GCA_032572035.1 Streptococcus parasanguinis | reverse complement strand
TTCAGTCTCATTAAAACCATAAGCAACTTGTAGAGTATTTATAAATCGTCCTTCTGAAAAAGATAAACTCTTATCAATTGGATTAAGTCATGATTCTTAAGTGTAGTATTCTTCATTTTATCAAACCAAGTCATGTCTACACCATCTACATAGTAGTTACCATTATTATCAACAATAATCTTACTTAGTTGTGTGGCACCTTGGATGGCTAAGGATAAAACTTGTAGGCTATCACTGAAATATTGAGAAACCTGCAACACAAACCATTCTAACTTCTCAATTTTGTCTTTCAGTTCGTCAATCCCCATCTGTAATTGGTATTCCAACTCATGTAAGGCATTATTTTTTGAGATATGATTTCCCAAATTTCCAGTTCCTAAAGCATCTATTATACTCCGAAGTTTTTCGTTTTCCCTTATCTGTGTCTTTACTTCTGCTAACTGTTTTTCTCTTGTTTCTTTCTGAGTTTTCAAATCATCTAAATCTAACTCGCCAAATCCTGAAATGACGGCATCTGCACTCTTATATGAGGACAACTCTGTCTGAATGTCATCTATAGCTGATTGAAGTTTTTTATTGATGGAATGATGATCTCTGAAAATAGATTTTTCCCTGCAGTGTATGCTGCACCCTGTAATTTACCTGATTCAAGGACAGAAATTAAATGATCACTACCACTAGAGAGTCTATCTGTTATTTCATTTGCAATCTCAACATTACTATTCATTGCCTCAATCAATGAACTTGACTCTGAAGAACTATACCTTATTCCCATGGTAGACTATTCCTTTCATGTATTAACTTTTCTTTTTTCATGTCTATATCTTTTAATAATTTCTTTGCTTCAAAATCAAATCCGTCAAGTTGATTATTTACATATTGTTCAACTTTCAATTCTAGCTCTCTCGTTTCTTGGATAAATCTTTGATTTTGTAGATTTACTGATAATCTTTGTTCTGCATTAATAGAAATGTTTCTAAATTGCTCTATAAAATTCTCCAAAGATTGTTCACGACGTTTTTTCAAATTGCGAAGTTCATCTTCTTTGTGTTCGAGTTGAACTATTTGGTGAAATAGTCTATCTCTCTCTTTTTCATTAATGTCTTGTTTCACTAGACTTAACTCCTCCAACGTTGAGCCTGCTCAATATCTCTTTTCTCCATTGTTTCAGCAATTTGAGGAAATTTATTGGCCTGAATTAAAACAGCTTCGCTAAACTTTCCAACTGCTTCAAGCATTTGATTGGTCACTTCCTTACCATTTTCCATCCCTGTAATACTAGAAGAATAACTAAACTCTACTTGTTTGTTGTCTTTCTGAGATACATCTAAACCAAGTAATTCACCAATAGCAGCCTGAGCTTCTATTGGACTGGACTTAATTTGAACTTTATCCATAATACGTTCCTCCTCTACAATTCATTTTAGGTTCTATCTTATCATACTTTTTAGGAAAAGACATTTAAATTCCATGTAGAAGAGATACGAATGATATAGCAAAAAGCCCAATCAGACAAATCTTCAAAGAAATATTTCAGATCGAAGATAAAGTCTTCTTAAAAACTTTCCTTAGGTGAGTACGGACGTCAGCGAACTTCTTTGAAGTTCCATGACTTAGTTTTGGACCTAAGGTTCCAAAACTCCCGAGTGCTAGAAACAATAGTGTTTCTAGCACTTTTCTCACGGCGGAAAGTTTCAGGAAATATTTGAATGGTTCTTATAATTGATATCAATTCTATTTCTTTTTAGATTTCCTTAGATGATTTTTTGTAAAAACAGATTGTCACCCTTCCTCTATTTCCAAGAGGAAAATTTTTTGTCTTTTTGGTTGACAAATGTAAATCTTAGGAGTAGAATAACATCATAAGATTTACAAATGTAGATTTAGAAAGGAGAGGCCATGCAAATTTCCAATGCGGAATGGCGCATCATGAAAATTATCTGGATGGAAGGCAAGCAGACCAGCAGGGATTTGATCGCCGTCTTGTCCGAGCGCTTTGACTGGTCGAAGTCGACCATCAAGACCCTCTTGACGCGCTTGGTTGAAAAGGGCTGTCTGACCAGAGAAAAATCTGGCAAAGCCTTTGTCTACTCGGCTTTGTTGAAGCAGGACCAGAGTTTAGACTTGGTGGTTGAGGAG
>JAWGXY010000181.1:0-2197 GCA_032572035.1 Streptococcus parasanguinis | reverse complement strand
GTAGCAGGTCGACCGGCATACCGAGGGCCAAGCCTTCGTTGACCGCTTGCAGACTTTCAACAGCTTTCTCGATGAGAGAGATGTGACGAGCATTAGAAAGATACGTTGCATCTTGCTCAACCAGCCCAGCATTTTCGAAGAAGAGAGCGTTAATCCGGTCTTCGATTTGATCGATGTTTTGGTTTTTCAGAACGGAAATCTTGATGTAATCTTCCGGCAGTTGGTCGATTTCGATCTTCTCTGGGAGGTCGACCTTATTGAGGAGAATGATGCGGTTGCTATCTTGAGAGATTTCAAGGAGTTGGCGATCTTGATCAGTCAAGGGCTCGCTAGCATTGAGGACGAGGAGGACTAGATCAGCTTCCTTGAGGGCTTTTTTCGAACGTTCTACACCGATTTGCTCAACGATGTCTTCTGTCTCACGGATCCCGGCCGTATCGACTAGTTTGAGAGGAACGCCGTTGATGTTGACGTATTCCTCGATAACGTCACGGGTGGTTCCTTCGATATCGGTCACGATGGCTTTTTCCTCGCGAAGAAGATTATTGAGGAGGCTGGACTTGCCGACATTTGGACGACCGATGATAGCAGTAGAGATCCCTTCACGCAAGATCTTACCGCGACGGGCAGTCTTGAGAAGGTTGGTCAAGAGGGCTTCAAATTCAGTGGTCTTTTCGCGGATGATCTCAGTGGTTGCTTCTTCGACATCATCGTACTCAGGATAGTCGATATTGACTTCAACCTGGGCCAGGGTATTGAGGATCTCTTGGCGCGTGTTGTTGATGAGGTCAGACAGGGAACCATCAAGTTGTTTCACGGCGATGTTCATAGCCTTGTCGGTCTTGGCGCGAATAATATCCATGACGGCCTCAGCTTGGGTTAAATCGACCCGACCATTCAGAAAGGCCCGCTTGGTAAATTCACCAGGTTCTGCAAGACGAGCTCCTTCACGGATGACCAATTGCAAGATTTCATTGGTTACGGCAATCCCGCCGTGGGTGTTGATCTCTATGATGTCCTCACGGGTGAAGGTCTTCGGCGAGCGCATGGCTCCCACCATGACTTCGTCAAGAATCTCGTTCTTATCTGGATCTACGATATGGCCGTAGTTGAGCGTGTGGCTAGCCACGCTGGTCAAATCTTTACCTTTGAAGATTTTTTGCGCAATGGCAAAGCTGTCTGTCCCGCTCAAGCGGACGATCCCGATAGCCCCCTCACCGAGAGGGGTTGAGATGGCAGCGATGGTATCAAATTCTTTAGTAATCATGTCATTTCTCTTTTCCTGTAGATTCATCTCTATTCTATCGTAAAGTCAGCGGACGGGCAAGGTTTTGCTTTTAGAACTAAAAGATGGAAAGGTTTTCAAATAATTAGTGAAATCTCTTTCAGAATATGCTATACTGTAATAGAATATAAAAGGAGGTCTATGATGGTAAACCTAAAGGAACAGGTAGGAATTAAAGCGGCTGAGTTTGTCAAAGACGGCATGATTGTCGGTCTCGGTACAGGGTCAACTGCTTATTATTTTGTGGCTGAATTGGGTCGTCGCATCAAAGAAGAAGGCTTGGAGATCACAGCTGTCACAACGTCGAGTGTGACCTATGATCAGGCTGAAAGTTTAGGCATTCTGCTCAAGGCTATCGACGATGTTGAAGTGGTCGATGTAACAGTAGATGGCGCAGATGAAGTGGATCCTCAATTAAACGGGATCAAAGGTGGCGGTGGTGCTCTCCTCATGGAAAAGATCGTCGCAACCAATTCAAAAGATTGCATTTGGATCGTAGATGAATCCAAACAAGTTGCAACTCTTGGGGCTTTCAAACTTCCAGTGGAAGTAGTGCAATACGGTGCTGAAAATCTTTTCCGTCACTTTGAGCAAAAGGGTTACCATCCTGCTTTCCGTCTCGCGGATGATCAACGTTTTGTCACCGACCAAGGCAACTTTATCATTGACTTGGATCTCAAGGTGATCGAGGATGCAGAAGCTCTAGCCAATGAACTGGATCACACCGTCGGGGTTGTCGAGCACGGTTTATTCTTGAACATGATTTCAAAAGTGATTGTAGGGACACCAGATGGCCCTGTCATCATCGAAAAATAGAGAGTGGGACAGAAATCGGTAATTCGTTAGAATTCGATTTCGTCGTCCCACCTCCGCACAGTTGAGTAGGGCTGTAAAAGCTGATGAAATCAGCGT
>JAWGXY010000180.1:0-2213 GCA_032572035.1 Streptococcus parasanguinis | reverse complement strand
TTGAAACCAGATGTCACAGCACCTGGCGGAAATATCTTTTCTTCTTTGAATGATAATACCTACGGAGATATGAGTGGTACAAGTATGGCCTCTCCTCATGTAGCAGGTGTGGCAGCTTTGGTCAAAGAATACCTTGTGAAGAACCACCCAGAATTGACTCCAGAACAAGTTTCTGAAACTGTCAAAGCCTTGATTATGTCTACGGCTAAACCACATGTTAATAAAGAAACCGGTGTTTATACTTCTCCACGTCAACAAGGAGCAGGGGTTGTAGACACAGCTGCAGCCGTTTCAACAGACTTGTATGTGACTGGTGAAAACAACTATCCAAGCGTTACTCTTGGAAATGTTGGAGATAGCTTTACCTTTGATGTGACGGTTCACAATATTTCAGATACCGATCGTACCTTGAAAATGTTGGTGAATACTGACACAGATGAAGTGAAGGATGGTAAATTTACCCTCCGTCCACGTAAATTGACTGAAACAGCTTGGCCTGAAGTAACCGTGAAAGCACATAGCTCTGAAACGGTTACGGTGAAAGTCGATACAAGTAAATTCACAGAAGAGTTGAGCAAAGAAATGCCGAACGGCTATTTCCTTGAAGGATTTGTTCGCTTTGTAGATCCGGCAGATGATGGGGATGTGGTCAGCTTGCCGTTTATGGGATTCAAGGGAGAATTCCAAAACCTTCCAGCTGTTGAAAAACCAATCTATGATTTGGTTCGCGAAGGAAAAGATGGCTTCTACTATCATGTTCCAAAAGATTTGAATATCTCCTCTAGTGCCAATGTTTCTGCGCTTGTTACCCTGCAAAATGACCTTCTCCTCACACAAGGAAAACGAGATGGTCGTCGGATTACAGTTCTTGGTATTGAAGAAAATGCGGAAGGTACACATTCTCTTCAATTAGATGAGAATGGGAATGTTCGCATTGCCATTTCGCCAAATGAAGATGGAAATAAAGACCTCGTTGAATACAAGACAGTCGCCCTTAGAAACATTGAAAACCTTCGTGCAACTGTTTATGCAGCAAGTGATACGGAACATAAAAATCCATTGTGGGAAGGAACTCCATCTGACAATCGTAAGAACTTCTTCAACGGTGACCAAAAGAACCCACGCAGCTACACATTAGCTAATACTACTTGGAATGGTATTGATGCGAATGGGAATGCAGTAGCAGATGGTCTATATGATTATGTCATTCGTTACACACCAATGGTTCCTGGTGCTGAAGAGCAATCAACGACCTTTAAGGTTCAAGTTGATACCCAAAAACCAGTGATCACATCTGGATATATTCGCTTTAAAGATGGGGCACAACAGTTTGTAGCTCGTAAAGCCAAAGATGTTGGAGACGGCGGAATCTTATCTGAAAAACTCGTTTACGTCACACCATTTGATGATAAGGGAACAATGGTCCAAACTAGTGATGATAAGAATGGGACACGTGCCCTTGAAAATTACCATGTCATTAAAGCGAATGCAGATGGTAGTTTCGATCTTCCTGAAAATATCGATAAGAAGAATATCTATTACTACGTAGAGGACTTTGCAGGGAACGTAGACTATGTTTCACTAGCTGATTTAGTTCGGGATCAAAATAGTGGCCGGATTCAAATTGCTGTTCGTGACGCTAAGACGAACAAAGATTTGGATACTATGTATGTTTACCGAATCAAAGATAGTAATGGTCAATATGTGTCAGTTGATAAGACAAAAGATATTAACTTCTTGAACTTTGGTCATTATACTGCAGAAATCTTTACGTATGATCGTACAGAAGTGAAATTTGTCAGCAGCTTGACACAAGAATTTGATTTGACAGAGGATAATAGTTTCCAAACGATCGCTTTCCTTGCCAATACTTTAGAATATGCACCAGTTAGCATCAGCTTTGATCAACCGGTTTCAAAAGCAGCTACGATCGTATTAAAAGGGGCAGATGGTGAAAACTTTGTCTTGCCTGCTGAAAAATATGGTAAAAATGGCTTTGGTAAATCTGTAGCAACTGGTCAATATACCTTGGTTGCAACTCTTCCTACAGGCTATGAACTAGCTGAGGAAGCACCAGTGATCTCAGTTGTCGCAGGGCGTAACAACAATTATCGTATTGGAGTAATCTCAAAAGTGAATCTCTTGGCTGCTTTGAACAACCAAGCAGATGTTACAAAGACAGCGCAATACTTCAATGCCAGTGCGGATAAGAA
>JAWGXY010000179.1:0-2238 GCA_032572035.1 Streptococcus parasanguinis | reverse complement strand
AAAGTTAACAAGTTAAAGAATATTCTTGAAAACTGGAAGCAGTCACCCAAACATATCAAAAATATTCAACAAATTCGCTCTCATGAAAACTCAATAATGCAATTAGCTGACCTATTGATAGGGGCAGTAGCTTATAAAAATAGGAGCTTTGAAAGTAGTTTAGCTAGAATCAGGCTAAGTAATTTAATCTCTAATAGATCTAAGCATGAGTTAACAACGAATACAAAGTATAACGCAATAAAATTCAATATTTTTAAAATGGAGTTAAGTGATGAGCAGTAACGTAACAGATTTTTGTCCTATCCTTCCTCCGAAGATAACACTTGATCAATTTAATGGTGACTATGCTCTTTATGATGATTTTTTATATGAGAATGTATTTTTAGAGCAATTGTTCAACTTCAAGATAACTTTTAGAGGGAAATTTGTCGAGTTAAAGTCGTATCCGTATTTTGAAGGTAAAGAAGATAGTTATTTTCATCTTACCTGTAAAAATTTTGATATAGATTCAGAAGAACGAGAACCTGATTTAAGAAGGAGCGAAAGATTATGTTGGTTAAGACCTGCAATAGAAACGGATCATAACAAGATTTGCAAACAAGATTGTTTCTTAATATATGAACGACCGTATAAAAAATCTAATAGAATATTTTTATTAGATCCAGTAGATCGCTATTTTATTGTACTTGAAGAAAGACCTAGTTACTATTTATTGATAACAGCATTTTACATACACTATGATAATGTACTTCGAAAGAAACTGAAAGAATACGATAAATATAAAACTAACTGAGAAAAACAGAAAACGTCCCTATGATTAGGGACGTAATCGCAATCTCCTTCAACAACTTGGTCGATGAGTTAACTATATTATACCAAAACTATAAAATATTGCAAGTATTTAATTAACAGACAGCAATAATTTCAGAGATATTCTCCCAAATGTCCAAATGGATATCTCTATTCCCGCATGAACTTTATTTACAAAGAGTACATTATGGACTTACAAGAACTTTACGACAACCTATCAACTGAGTTAAACACTCTTGGTATTCGGTTAGATAAAAATATTTACCAAGGAATGCAAAAAGAATCGCTAAAAGGATTTCTTAGTGACTTTGAGAAGCCGGTGTATTAGGCACACCTTTGAAGTCAACTCAAGGATGTAGAATCTTTGGATAGCTATCAGAGATTGTTAGATGGGACTGATGACCGCCAATCTGATTATGTTAAGCAATCCATTCAGCGCTTTTACACGGAGTTTGTTGAATCAATCAGGGATGAATTATATTAAAGAACACTGATGACAAAAAGTCTGGCAAATTCCTTGTCAGACTTTAACTATATGATTTTAGTAAAGTATATTCTCACTAAAATTCAGGTTTAATAAATTTCCAGTTTTCACTTTGATAGGGTAGACTTTAGGATATTTTTGTTCCAAAAAAAAACTAAAAGTTTATGTACAATTGATTTAACTAGAGCTAAACCATTGATAAAACTGAATTAGAAGAATAAAGTGCACTCATTAAGTAGTGTACTTTATTTTTGTTTTGTACATTTTTTGTTGATGGCTTAATCAATACTACATCTCTATCAGGCAATTCAGACTCCATTTAGTCCTCTAAAACCCATGTTGAGTGTGTATCTTTGCTGGTAAAAGCTTAGAAACCTTGTAGCGAAGTAATAATGAAAAGCCTTTATTATAAAGGTTTTTCATATTCCAATAAAGAACTTGACATTATTAGTTACTTCCACTACAATAGAATTACATACCATTGGTATGATAGAAAGGGACTGGAATGGCAAGAAATAGAAACTCACATGAAACTAGACAAAAAATACTAGAGGTCTCTAAAAATTTATTTTTAGAAAAAGGATTTGATAATACGTCAATACAAGATATCATAGATGGGTTAGGTGGATTAACAAAAGGTGTTATCTATCATCATTTTGAGTCTAAATACGATATACTGCAAACAATCATTAGCGAAAATAATCAAGAAATTTTAAATTATAATTGGAGAGGAAATACTGGGTTAGAAAAGATACAAAATTCTTTGATGGACTCTTTCTCTAATTTTGAACACCAAAGGCTCGTTTACTCTGCCTCAATCATGCTTAGAAGTCCACGTTTGTTAGGAGAGCAGTATCTAGGTCTATTTTCTGATTTTTTACCCGAAATTAGAGAAAAAGTTTACGAAGGAGTTGAAGATGGGTCTATTAAAACAGAATATCCAG
>JAWGXY010000178.1:0-2246 GCA_032572035.1 Streptococcus parasanguinis | reverse complement strand
GGATGATATCGTTGAACAAATTGGAGTTGAGCGTTCGAAAAAAGCTCTTAAGGAAGCTGACTTGGTTCTGCTAGTACTAAACGCTAGCGAACCCTTAACTGCCCAAGACCGACAACTTCTTGAGATTAGCCAAGATACAAACCGTATTATTCTTCTTAATAAAACCGACCTGCCTGAAGCGATTGAAACTTCGGAACTACCTGAAGACGTTATTCGTATTTCAGTCCTTAAAAACCAAAACATCGACAAGATTGAAGAGCGAATCAACAACCTCTTCTTTGAAAATGCTGGTTTTGTTGAGCAAGATGCTACCTACTTGTCAAATGCCCGTCATATTTCCTTGATTGAGAAGGCTGTTGAAAGCCTACAGGCTGTTAATGAAGGGCTGGAACTAGGTATGCCAGTTGACTTGCTTCAAGTTGACTTGACCCGTACTTGGGAAATCCTCGGAGAAATCACAGGGGATGCTGCTCCAGATGAGCTCATTACCCAACTCTTCAGCCAGTTCTGTCTTGGAAAATAACAAAAATGCGTATGTGTGCAAACATACGCATTATTTTTTTATTTTCCTTGTTCTAATCGCTCGACGGTTTGATACGCTTGGTAGATTAGGAAGAGCCCAGTAGCATTCAAGACTGGAATCGCAATCGGCAACTCGGTCACGATTTGTGAGAAGGGTGAATTGCCAACAAAATGGAGTCCAAACCCTGCTACTAAATATCCCCAACCTGCTAGACCTAGATCCTTGCGTCCTCTGCTTACTTGGACAATCAAGAAGAGCCCCAGCATGACAAGACCTGTGTAGACCCAGTGAGACATAGGCGCATTAGCCACACGACCGAGAATTCCTGACACCGTGTAAGAGAAACCTTCCGGTAGGTCCTGACGGATATAGGCAAAGTCCTCCACGATCTGGAAACCAAGACCAGAGGCAATAGCCAAGAGGAAGATTGACTTAATGCGACGGACGCTGAACAAATAGAGGACAAAGAAGATAGGAATCAACTTAAAGGGTTCCTCAAAGAGTGGTGCAGCGATGGCACTCTCATACTGATTCCAAAAGTCGCTATTTGGAGCGATCGCTTGAATCATGTCATGGAAATAGGTATTGGCAAAGCTGGACAACCAACCAGCAACAAAGCCCCCTCCTAGCAGAGAAAAGAGGACCGGTACCCAAGACAACTTCCACTTCTTAGCAAAGTGAAAAAGAGCCCAGACAGCAGGAAGTGCATAGACCAAGAGGATGAGGGTAGATAGTCCCACAATCCCGTACTGGCTACCAGACATCCAGCCTTCTGTCAGTGACTGGGTCTCATAGGCCAAGCCGATCGCTAGCAAGAGTAAATACAAAAACAAAATCGATTTGCGTTTCATAAAAGACCTTTCTAAAGTGAAATGAAAAAGGCTGGAAACCCAGTCTTTTCCGTGTAGTATCATTGTAACAGGATCAGCTTAAAAAAACAATAAATGTGGATTAGTGAGAAAAATGTAAACGTTGATGGCGACAGATGGTTAACTAAATTTAGTTACTTAATCACCAAAGCTCCATTTTCCTCCGTTGCCAAGAGCTTCTCATCTTTATCATATATTTTAAGTTTTATACTGCTTGGTGTGTTTTGAGTTGCATTGTATTGCTTTACTATCTCTTCTTTTAAATCAAAAAGCGTCTTACAATAATCTTTTGGATTTATATTTGCTAAAGATAGCATATTTTCTGATACAGAGAAGACAAGGATCACATACTCTTCATTATAATACACTCTCGCTATCTCATTTTCGCCATTGATTTGATTTTGAAGCATATAAGCAAATACTACATTAGGTTTTTCATTTCCAACCAATGAGGTAGGGGCTTGATTCATCCCTTTGACCACTGATTCTTTACTTTCCTTTGTAGAATCTTTTACATTCTGTTCAGTAGACTGCTCTTTTTTGTCTTCATTCTTCACTTCTTTTTGCGCGCACGATGACAGAAATAGCGAGAGAATGGTCATTGTAGCAAACATAGTTTTTTTCATAGATTTTCTCCTTTTATTTTTACAAGTAGAAAACGACCTGTAATTGACCAAAATTGCATAAGCTTCCTGTAAAAGATATACCAAACCTTTAATCTTATAATCTAATAGGTCATTAGATCTTTAATAGTTTAAAAAATTTTTATCTAATATTATTCTACCATAATCTCTCTTACTTCAGTACTGCAAGAATCTGGCGAATCATGTCTGGATCCCCATCTGGCAATGTCA
>JAWGXY010000177.1:0-2307 GCA_032572035.1 Streptococcus parasanguinis | reverse complement strand
CCAATCTATTTTTGCATGTTCTATTGCGTACTCGGCTTCCTCTTGAGTAAATTTGTCAACATTTATAAGCAACTCAAATACTCTTTCTTTTGTTAATTTAGCAACCTTTGAATAATCTTCAGCCTTTTTTACAGCCTCCTCTTTCCAATCAGAACTAATATTTTCCATAGCATAGTCAACTTCTTCTTGAGTAAATTTCTCCATATTGATAAGTTGCCAGACTAATTTTTCTTTTGAAAAAGGAGACCTTAAATATCCTTTTGCCTCTAAAAGCGCTTGCTCTTTCCAGTCAATATCAAGCTTGTCTACCACATACTGTGCATCATCCTCTGAAAGCTTATACCGTCGCATAAGACTCTCTTTGCAAGATTGCTTTGAATAAGTGAAATATTTTAACATAGACCTAGCTTCTTTTACATATGGAACCAAATTATCTGGTATATCTTCATCGAGTGTACTTGAAGAAGAATTTTGTTCATAATTTGTATTTGATTTTTTATAATCATACTCCGTACTAGAACTTGAAGAAGAGTATTTTTGTGCAGGAAAAGTTACTTTTGATCCTGAATATGAATTTTTCCATTCATTATAACTTCTTTGATAACTATATCCCATAAAAACTACCCATCCTACCATCAATCCCACCATCAATCCAAACATCGTAAAAATAAATATAAAAAATTTTTTCATCATGAATACCTTTAGTTTTTTTTGCCTAATTAATTTGGTTATTTGTTCCTATCGACAACCTAAAATTTCATCCTAGTCACCTTTTAGTTGTACTTGCGTATGGGCTAGCAGGTCACCTAGGTGCCTCTTATCATTCCGAAACATCGTCATTACCAGTAGCAAAACTGCAAGGAGAGTCGCCGAAATAGAGAGGCTAATGGATAACACATCAAACTCACTATAGAAGCCATGAATCGTGCCCATATGACCGAGTTGCCAAGGAAAAAATTTGATGACATTTCTAATCAAGCTTGCCTGCACTGTTTTTTTCTGGTAGACCAGTTCCAGTCCCACTTTTACCTTCCCAAAACTGCCATCATTTTTATAATCCAAGAATGTGAAAAGGAGCGTGATTGGCAAAACAGAGGTGAAAAATACAAGCCACTGTGACTGAATTTCTGTAAACTCTGGGACGCCATTAAAAAAGATAATGTAAATAAGCATCGAACCTAAAAACAGAAGTACTAAATAAGCTAGAATGAAAAGATAATCGAATAGAAATTCCATCATTCTTTTTTTAACCGAAATAGGATTGATTGTTAAGATCTTCATCACTGTCTTCCCCCTTCTCATCTCCTATTATAATATAAGGGTGCGAATAAAGATACTATTTATAAAAAGAAGCCCGCAATCTCTCGATTCCAGGCTTCTTTCTTACTGCTCTTCCCTATAAATAACAAATCCATTTGGTTGGATGGTTAATTGTTCACCAGAGACGCTCCCCAGACTGATCAGATCTGCTTGTCCTCTTTCTAGAACAATGTCTTTCTTGGAGTGGTTAAAGTAGGCTTTAAGGAGCTGTCCTTCATGCTGCCATTCTACTGCTACTACATCTGGCTCTATTTCTTTCAGACTCACTTTACCATGCTGGATAACGCCCGCTACTTCTTTTCTGAGCTGGATCAAGTCCTTCATAAAGTTCAGCATGTCATTGTCTTCTGACACGCGCTCCCAAGGCATGACACGGCGGCAATCTGGGTCTGGACCACCAATGAGGGCTAGCTCCGTTCCATAATAGATACATGGCGTTCCTCGTTGCAGATAGAGGAAGGCAAGAGCAGACTTGACGGACTGAAGATCGCCTTTGGCCGTCGTCAGGATACGCTCTGTATCATGGGAGTCCAAGAGGTTGAACATCACCTCAGAGATCTGCTGCCTGTAGTACATAGACTGGCTATTGATCTCCCAAATGAAGCGTTGCGTCTCCTTATGCCCCCGCAGGAAATAATCCTTGATACTCTCAGAAAGGGGATAGTTCATCACCGCATGGAACTCATCACCATTAAGCCAAGGTTGGGACGAATGCCAGATTTCCCCGAGGATATAGAGGTCTGGCTTCTTGGCCAAGACCGCCTTACGGAAATCTCGCCAGAATTGATGATCGATTTCATTAGCCACATCCAGCCGCCAAGCATCGATATCAAACTCTTCAATCCAGTATGTCGCAACCTTCAAGAGATAGGCCTTCACCTCAGGATTAGCCGTATTTAGCTTGGGCATATAGCCCGCAAAGGCAAAAGCATGGTAAGACAAGTCGCGACTATTCCACAGATTTTCTGAGGAGACAGGAAACTCCTT
>JAWGXY010000176.1:0-2356 GCA_032572035.1 Streptococcus parasanguinis | reverse complement strand
TATCTTCCTACAGTAAAAATACTCGAAAGCACATAGAATAAGGCTTTACGAGCATTTAAGAAAATATAAAAAGATAATTAGAAATTTATACTTTGTTTAAAGTAAAATAAGTAAAGTGATTCTTCAAAGAAATAAATATCTGTTCCAATTTGTATAACTAATTAAGAATACATTAAAACTTTCCGCCGTGAGAAAAGTGCCTGAAACAATTTAGTTTCAGGCACTCGGAATTATTGAGACTTTAGGCTCAATAATTAGTCTTGGAACTTCGCAGAAGTTCGCTGACGTCCGTACTCACCTTAGGAAAGTTTTTAATATGTCTATATCTTCAATCTAAGCATTTTCAAGTCTGAAAATGCTTTTTTCGTCTAAAAAAGCATCTAGCAAAATTGCTAGATGCTTCAGGAACCACTCGTTTTTATCTTTTTAAACGTTTAGAACCTTATCCAAGAATTCTTTCAAACGTGGGTGTTGTGGGTTGTCGAAGATTTGGTCTGGTTTGCCGTCTTCGAGGAATTCACCATCTGCGGTGAAGATGACGCGGTTGGCTACTTGGCGGGCAAATCCCATCTCGTGGGTAACGATGATCATGGTCATGCCTTGCTCTGCCAACTCTTTCATAACGTTCAATACATCTCCAACCATCTCAGGGTCAAGGGCAGAAGTAGGTTCGTCAAAGAGCATAATATCTGGATTCATGGCACGTCCACGTGCGATAGCCACACGTTGTTTTTGACCACCGGAAAGGCTGTTTGGATTGGCATCGGCTTTATCTGCGAGACCAACTTTTTCCAACAATTCCATCCCGACTTTTTGAGCTTCTTCACGTGTCATTAGTTTGTGCTCTACTGGCGCAAACATAATGTTTTCAAGGACGCTCATGTGAGGGAAGAGGTTGAAGTGTTGGAAAACCATCCCGATATTTTCACGGACCAAATCAACATTGGTTTTTGGATCGGTTAGATCATATCCATTTACGGTAATTTGACCTTTTGTCACTTCTTCGAGGAGATTGAGACTACGAAGGAAGGTCGATTTACCAGAACCGGACGGTCCGATAATGCAGACCACATCCCCTTCGTAGAATTTTGTTGAGATTCCTTTTAAGACCTCATTT
The DNA here is from genome assembly GCA_032572035.1 of Streptococcus parasanguinis. Classification (GTDB taxonomy): domain Bacteria; phylum Bacillota; class Bacilli; order Lactobacillales; family Streptococcaceae; genus Streptococcus; species Streptococcus parasanguinis_AB. Next base: position 1,239 of record JAWGXY010000176.1, on the reverse strand, counting down.
TCACCATAGTATTTGTGGAGGTCATGGACATCAATTTTTAATTTAGCCATTAGTTAGCCCTCTTTTCTAATTGTTTTGCAAATCGTGTTAGCAAGGTGATAATCACGAGGTAGAAGACGGCAAGGATCGCATACATCTTGAAACTTTGGTAGTTTCGAGCGATGATGATCTTACCAGTTTGGAAGAGTTCTACCAATCCGATTGCAGAAACGATAGTCGTATCTTTCAGGGCAATGACGAATTGGTTCACAAAGTTTGGAAGCATGAGTTTGGTTGCTTGTGGCAAGATGATCTTACGCATGGTTTTGCCATAAGAGATCCCCAGGCTTCGGCTGGCTTCCATCTGTCCAATCGGTACAGCTTGGATCCCCCCACGAACAATTTCTGCAATATAGGCAGCAGCATTGAGAGAGAGGGCAATAGTACCTGCGACAAAGTCGTTGATTGGGGATTGATGACCTGTGACCGATTCAATCAAGTTTGGAATTCCCCAGAAGATGAAGGCGGCGAGGATCATGAGTGGGATCCCACGAATAACATCGACAAAGATTTCTGCAGTCCAGCGGAGCCATTTATAAGGGCTAACACTAAACATCCCAAAGATAACACCGATCACCATAGCAATGGCGAAGGAGAGAAGTGCAAGGGCAAGAGTCACACCCAAACCACTTAACAATTGTTTGTAGTTGTTTTGAAGTAAGCCCCAGATCGTTGTTTCATCTGCTGTTGTACTTGAAGTACTTGATTTGCTATCTGCTTTAAGGTATTTATCGAGAATCTTTTGGTATTGACCGCTTTTCTTCAAGTTTGCAAGACCGTTATTGAACATTTCGATCAATTCAGGATTTTCACCCTTCTTAACGGCAAATGCTAGTTGACCACTTGGAGTTCCTTCGATAGGTGTTTTGAATTTACGTCCTTGTTTAATAGCGTATTTGATAACAGGTTCGTCATCCATGATCGCTGCGACAGAACCAGAATTCAAACTATCGTACATAGAAGCTCCGTCAGAGAACGTTTTGATCTTGTAACCATATTTCTTTTGGTTTTCTTCAAGGAAGTTTTGTGAGGAAGTACCGTTTTTAACACCGACTGTCTTTCCTTTTAGGTCATCATATGAATCAATCTTGCTGCTTTCTTGAACAGCTAGAATAGAATTGGCTGTGTAGTATGGTTCAGAAAAATCAAATGTTTCTTTCCGAGCATCTGTTACGGTCATCCCTGCAATCATTCCTTGCG
>JAWGXY010000175.1:0-2378 GCA_032572035.1 Streptococcus parasanguinis | reverse complement strand
TAAGTTCATATATCTGAACTTTATCCTTATATGTCAATTTCATAATAAAAACACCCCAAAAGTTAGATTTTTTCTGTCTAACTTTTGGGGTGCGGTTCATAAATGGATATCTTTTACTTTATTCCACCACTGCTTCAGCAATTTCTTCTGCAGTGATACCTGCAAAGTAACGACCTAGATTAATGGTTTGAAGGGCTTTGAGGACGTCTTCACGTTCGTATTTAACGCCACGAAGAACATCTTCTACCGCTGCAACATCTTCGATACCAAAGAAGTCACCATAAATCTTGATATCTTGAATTTTTGATTCAATGACATTAGCGAAGATTTCCACCTTACCGCTTGGGAATTTGGTGCCACGACGGACATTGTATTCAGGAGACTTTCCATAGTTCCAGTCCCAGGTACCGAACTTGGTTTCCTTGATACGATTGATTTCAGCCAATTCTTCATCTGAGAAGACATATTCTGTCATCTCAGGGTATTCTTTCTTCATGTAGTCCAAAAGCAAGTCACGGAACTCTTCAACCGTGATTTTTTCTGGCAATTCATCGATGATATTGGTCACACGAGCACGAACCGATTTAACTCCTTTAGACTCAAACTTGTCTTTAGACACCTTGAGAGCATTGGCAAGGACTGACAGATCCACGTCAAATAGAAGACAACCGTGGTGCATAATGCGTCCGTTGATATAAGCTTGGGCATTTCCACAGAATTTCTTACCATCAATTTCCAAGTCGTTACGACCTGTGAATTCAGCCTTCACTCCAAGCTGAGCCAAGGTGTTGATCACAGGAGTTGAGAAGCTCTTGAAGTCAAAGGCCTTGTTTTCATCTTCTTTTGAAATGATGGTGTAGTTGAGGTTGTTCAAATCGTGATAAACAGCCCCACCACCACTGATCCGGCGAACGACTTCAATCCCATGCTCCCGAACATAGTCACGGTTGATTTCTTCGATGGTATTTTGGTGACGACCAACGATAATCGAAGGTTTGTTAATCCAAAGAAGGAAGATTTGATCCTCATCCAAGAGGTGCTTAAAAGCATACTCTTCTAAAGCAATATTAAAAGCAGTATCATTTGAATAATTAATAATGTATTTCATAGTAATTCCAAAAATTCGTTTTATAAATCCTACTCATAGTAAGATAAGCATTAGACAGAAATAGTTGAATTTCACTTGAATTTTCTGAAGTAGTAAAAAGAAGGGAGTGGGACAGAACTTCGCTAGTAAAAAAGTTCGTATTCCCACCCCCGCACAGTTGATTAGGTATCTTTGAAGCTTGTCCAGCGAACAAAGATACCAATCAACCACTGCGTCTGACTAATCCTTCCAAAAATTTCTTCGAGAAGGAAAATTATTTATTAAGCCATTTCTCGGAAAAATTGAGACAAGTGGCTCAATTTTTAGGCATGGAACTCCAAGAGAGGTCGCTGCCGTCCGTACTACTTTAAGAAAATTTAGTTGAAAGAATAGTATTATTTCTTCTTAGGTGAGTGAACTGCCAAGCCGAGTACATCCGCAAAGGCTTCGTACATCACTTCTGAGAAAGTTGGGTGACCATGAATGGTCTTGAGCATTTCTTCTACAGTGATTTCCATCTCAATGATGGTTGAAGCTTCGTTTATCAATTCAGCAGCAGCTGGACCAATGATATGAACCCCAAGAACTTCACCGTATTTCTTGTCTGCAATGACTTTAACAAAGCCTTGAGCCGCATCTGATGCAATGGCACGACCATTCGCCGCAAAGTTAAACTTACCGATTTGAACATCGTATTTTTCACGAGCTTGTTCTTCCGTCAAACCAACAGCCGCCACTTCTGGAAGGGTGTAGATGGCTGCAGGAGTCAAGTTCAATTTTGCAACAGCATGATTTCCTTTAAGTGCATTTTCAACCGCTACTTCACCCATACGGAAGGCAGCATGAGCCAACATTTTAGTACCGTTGATATCACCTGGCGCATAGATACCTGGAACAGACGTTTCCATGTATTCATTAACCTTGATCCGTCCACGATCCAATTCAAACTCAACTTCACCGATACCTTCAAGGTCTGGAACACGACCGATTGAGAGAAGGGCTTTATTCGCGATGATATCATCTTTTCCTTCAACCTTGATACGGAGTTTTCCGTCTTCTTCAATGATTTCTTGCAGTTTTGTATCGGTCAAGATGGTCATACCTTTACGTTCAAGGATTAAACGAAGGTTCTTAGATACTTCCGCATCCATAGCTGGAACAATACGGTCCATCATTTCGATAACAGTAACTTTTGAACCGAAGGTCATGAAGGCTTGTCCAAGTTCGATACCGACAACCCCACCACCAATGATCACAAGGCTTTCTGGAACTTCATTCATTTCAAGGATGT
>JAWGXY010000174.1:0-2415 GCA_032572035.1 Streptococcus parasanguinis | reverse complement strand
TTATGCACGCGCTGCCTATGATTGGACCACTGAATTGTCTATTTATGTAGCAAAAGAAGCGCGTGGACAAGGGATCGGATCGGCCCTTTATACGGCCTTAGAAGAGGAGTTGCAAGCACGAGGCTACTTACGCTTTCTGGCTTGCATTGCAGTTCCTAACGAAGCCAGCATCTCCATGCATAAAAAGAGGGGGTATGTTCAAGTGGCTCATTTTCCAAAGATTGGCTATAAGTTTAATAAATGGCATGATATCGTCTGGATGCAAAAAACCTTAAATGGTCCTGTGTCAACTTTGAAAGAGCAATGAAAAGTTTTTGTATGTCTTGAAAGAAAGCAAGCTCTCGTTTCTTGACAGATGCAGAACTCCATGGTAAACTAGATTTATGCGATGAGTCGATTGGCTCTTAGGAGCCTTTTGCGCTGAGGAGGTCTACATTCAATTGTAACGCAGGAGCGGACCTTGAGTAGTTGTGTGAACCGGCTGCTCTCACCGAAAGGTGCCTCGAATCCTGATCTTCGGATCAGGATTTTTTTGTTTCTTCAAAGAATTGAAAACTATTATAATACAATTGCTACAAAGTTACGTTGGTGTTATAATATAGTAAAGTGCCTAATGTCAGAAAGGAGTTGAGTTGATTGGGAGATTTCTATCATTCTAATGATCCAGCATCTATAGACTATTCGCATAAAATTGAGGAGCTAGAAAACTCCAAACAATTTCAAGATGCAATCGGATTAATCCGAGAACAAATGAAGAACAATCTTCAATGGAATGTTTTGCGATCCTTTGGTATTATTTGCGCCATACTGTCTCTCATTTTATTGCGTTTTGCAGCTATTCCTTTGATCCTTTTAGTTGTTGGTTTGTATTATTGGCCACAATATAAAAAACGAAAAGCCTTGTTTGGGGATCGAATTCGTTCGAACGATGAGATCTATCTTGATGATATTCTGTCGCCTGTATTAAAGGAAGTTTTTCCTAAGGCTTCGATTAAAGAGGACGGTTCCATCCCTTCTGAAGCTCTTTCGCATTTATGTCCTCGGTCGACTGATTTTCTATGTTTCAAAGAACTATCGTTTCATGATGACAAAGAGCTAACGGTGTCAAATCTCTATGCCCATCATACGGAGACTCGTTACCGGACATCTAATGGACATACGAGGACGGAACATGTGGAAGTTACAGATTTCCTTGGACAAGTGTTCTCTTTATGTCTACCGATCAATTTCTCTGGTCATCTTCGGGTGGTTCCGACCAAGAAATCATTTCTTTTTAAGAGGGAGGTGAATGGGGTTTATCCTGGAGCCAGAGGAGATGAAGTTCAGATTGAAACCGAAGATATTCGCAATAACGAGAATTACAATATCTACTGTACGGATGAACTGTCTGCCCGTAAATTTCTCACCCCTAAGATGTTGGAATGGTTTGATCGACAAATTTCTCAAAATGCCATGTGTGTATTTTTGAAAGACAAGAAACTATTTATTTCTTTGTATACCGATCGCTATATCTTTCCGACTCCCCAAAAACCGGAAGATATTGATCAACTATCTTTGGTATCTGAATATCATAAATTATGCAGAGAACTAGCTTTAATTAAAGAAATAACAGCAATTTTTGAAGGAGAAGCATCATGAATCTCATTATCGGCTTAATCATATTTGTTGCCCTATTGGCTATTTGGTTTATTAGTGTAGGAAATCGTCTCAATCGCTATCTAGTGACCATTGAAGAATCAAAGAGAACGGTTGATATCGTCCTCGTAAAACGCTATGATACCATTTCGGAAATGCTAAAAGTAGCTAAAGCCTATGCCAAACATGAGCAACAGATTTTCACTGATTTAGTTGCTTTACGCCAAGGAGCGACTATTCAAGAATCGAACCAAGTCATTACCAATCAAAACGATGTCTTGGCACAAATTCGTGCAGTGGGTGAAAACTATCCAGAGCTCTTGTCTTCTAACCAATTCTTGGCCTTGCAAAAGGAAATTGCTGATGAAAATGAAGATCTTGCTGCAGCGAAGCGAATTGTCAACAGTAATATTAGCCACATCAATCAAGAAATTGTTTCATTTCCGGCGTCTATCGTAGCAGGTGTAAAGGGGATCCATCAAGTTCCATTTCTTGCTGAAGAAACACAAGGTAAGAAAGATTTAAGTGACTTGAACTATGACCTGAACTAAAGAGCTATTTATTATAAATAACCATCAACAATCCTGGTCTTAGAATCAGGATTTTTTCCTACTGTTGGTACTTTTCATTTATGCCAAAAAATTGTATAATAGTACAAATACTCAATTTTTAGAAAATTTTGAAAGAGGATTTACTATGGGATATACAGTTGCTGTTGTCGGTGCTACAGGTGCCGTTGGTGCTCAAATGATCAAAATGTTGGAAGAATCAACTCTTCCA
>JAWGXY010000173.1:0-2418 GCA_032572035.1 Streptococcus parasanguinis | reverse complement strand
TGGTTAAGAATATGTTACAATAAAACCATGAATACAAAGACATCTCATTTCTCCCCATTGGATTTTCCTGAGCAATTACGAACTTATATAGAGGGAGCAACTCTTTCTGATAGCTCTTCTCATTCAGGCGCAAGGGTTCTCTATCTTGATTCAGGTTACTACTTGAAAATAGATCAAAAGGGAAGATTAGAGCGAGAAGCTAGCATTGCAAGGTGGTTTGAAACCAAAGGACTGGGAACTCCAGTTATCGAATATCTATCTAAAGATAAAGACTACCTCCTGACTAAAGAGGCTATTGGCCATGATGCTCTCGCTTTTTTAGACCAGCCAGAAAAAATCTGCCGTACCATGGCAGAGGCTCTTAAAAAGCTTCACAGCTTAAATCCGAAAAATTTTCCATCAGATAATCATTTACAAGCCTATAAAGAAAGAGCCTTGAAAAACTATGAAAAAGGTGAGTTCTATGCCAAGGCGCTCCTACCCCAATTCCAAATCAACAGTCGCGAAGAGGCCTTCCAACTCATCCAAGAACATGGGCACCTTTTAAAGACAGATGCCTTTATTCACGGGGATGCCTGTCTACCGAACTTTATTCTAAAAGATGCTGACCAATTCTCTTGCTTTATTGATCTTGGTTTGGCTGATTTCAGTGACCGGCATATCGACCTCTTTTGGGCAGTTTGGTCCCTCAACTATAACCTACAAGATCCTAAATACGCTGAACTATTTCTTGACTATTATGGAAGAGATCAGGTCGATATACATAAACTTCGACTCGTTGCTGCCTTTGAAGCGTTTGGATAAAAGAAAAAATATGAAAATTACAAAACTAGAAAAGAAAAAAAGACTCTACCTTCTTGAATTAGACAATGATCAAAAACTTTACATCACAGAAGATACCATCGTCAAATATTTTCTTTCCAAAGAGAAAGAAATCAGTGAAGAAGAGCTAAAAGAAATCCAAGAGTTTGCACAATACTCCTATGGTAAAAACCTGGCCCTTTACCATCTTTCCTTTAAAGCTCGAACAACAAAAGAAGTCCGAGACTACCTTACAAAATATGAGATTGATACTGAGATTATTGATAAAGTTGTCCAACACCTAAAAGAAGAAAAGTGGTTAGATGATCGTCAATATGCCAGAAACCTGATAGAGGCCAACCTCCTCAGTGGCGATAAAGGCCCTGTCTTATTACAACAAAAAATTCAACAAAAAGGGGTCCCAAAATCTATCCTTCAAGAAATTCTTGCTGACTATGATTTTACAGAAGTTATTAGCCGTACCGCAATAAAACTCCAAAAGAAATACCAAGGAAAATACCCATTAAAAGCCATTGAAACGAAAATCATCCAAGGACTCATTTCAAAAGGTTTTGCATACAACCAAGCAAAGATTGCATTCCAAAATCTCGAGCTCGAAACAGATGAAGAAACAACCAATGAGCTCATTCTAAAAGAGTTAGAAAAACAATACCGTAAATACAGTAAAAAATATGAAGGCTATGACCTCAAACAACGCTTGACTCAGGCACTGGCCAGAAAAGGCTACGATTATAGTGATATAACGTCAGCCATTAGAGAATACTTAGATTCATAAAACAAATTGAAAATTAAATAGAAAAATAAGAAAAAATTTGAAAAAATATGTTACAATATAGAGGATATACTTAGATTGTAGAAAGTTGGTAAGTTATGAAACTACCTAAAGAAGGCGACTTTATTACAATTCAAAGTTATAAACATGATGGCAGTTTACACCGAACATGGCGTGACACCATGGTATTAAAGATAACTGAAAATGCAATTATTGGAGTAAATGACCATACACTTGTGACTGAAAGTGATGGTAGACGTTGGATCACGCGTGAACCGGCGATCGTTTATTTCCATAAAAAATATTGGTTTAACATCATCGCCATGATCCGTGACAATGGTGTGTCTTACTACTGTAACCTAGCAAGTCCTTTTCACATTGACCAAGAAGCCTTAAAATATATCGACTATGATCTCGATGTCAAGGTCTTTACCAATGGTGAAAAAAAATTGTTAGATGTTGAAGAATACGAGCAGCATAAAGAAAAAATGCACTATTCAGATGACATCGACTTTATTTTAAAGGAAAATGTTAAGGTTCTAGTAGATTGGATAAACCAAAACAAAGGTCCTTTTTCTGAGGAATATATCAAAATTTGGTATAACCGTTATGTTGAACTGCGAAATAAATAAAGTTGGAAAGAGCGAAAGCTCTTTTTTCTTATAAATTAATAAAAAAAACTATAAAAAAAGTCTAATGACAACCATTAGACTTTTTCGATACACTATCGGGAAGACAGGATTCGAACCTGCGACACCTTGGTCCCAAACCAAGTACTCTACCAAGCTGAGCTACTTCCCGATCTAAAGCTACCGCTTTATGCA
>JAWGXY010000172.1:0-2418 GCA_032572035.1 Streptococcus parasanguinis | reverse complement strand
TCCTTTCTGGAGCTCGAGTCCAGCTAGAACATCATAAGGATTCCGCTTAATCCATTTGGCTGTACTGATGGAATAATCCACTTCTGATTTACCCCAGTTAAAGTTGGCAAAGAAGGTATCAACTGGGTTTTCCCCATTTTCTGGCTGCATGAAATTGTAGTTGTATTCTCCCAGCGCATTCTCATGGTAACGGCCATATTCATAGGTCATAGCATCATACCAGGAATACTTAATCGGATAGTTCAGACTCTTCGCATATTCCTTGGTATAAAGAAGAAAATCTCTCAATTTTGGACCCAATGGTTCTACAAGATTTCCGGTTGTTTCTTGGTTGATAAAATAACCATCAAAGCCATAATACTTGGCAAGTTCAACTAATTTACGGGCGATCGGGAAAGTTTTAGAGCCTTCACTATCTTCTTTCAAGGTTTCTGCAAAATGTTCTTGATCCTTGATGCTGCTAGACCAGTTATAAAAGATTGTTCCATAAATAGGAACCCCATTTCGGTGGGCAGCATCGATCACATCTGCTGATGGAACCAGCCCTTCCCAAAAGACCATGGAATCCAAATATTGCCAGTAATCAAAAGCATAGGCTTTAAACTCTTCTCCGCCGACAGACGCATGATCCTTGGCTTTGGAGTTCATGTTTGACAGTGCTTGGATCTTCGCTTCAGGGTTGGCTTGTTCATTAATTTGTTTCCCTTGAAAACGACTCGCAAGTGGGACGCTTGCTCTGTTCATATCGTCATCCGCTCGTTTTCCTGGTTCCCACTTCAAGAGATCGTCCCAAGTATCGTACTTAACTTCTTTGGGTCTTAATTGTTTTTCTTCATTGGTTGGTAAATCAGCCACTTTTTCAGCAGTAGCTTTCGGTTTTTCAGTCTCTGAAACAGCTGGATGATCTGTAGTCGCAGAGCTAGCTTCTGTACTTGTCGGACTAGTCTCTGGAGCGACCGCTTCTGTGGCCGGTTTTACAGGATCAGCTGTAGGAAGCGCTGCATCTGCAGTGTAGACGCCAGCTTCTCTCACCAAATGATTGACATCATCGGTGTTTGCTGAAGAGCTTTCCAAGGGTTGTTCACTAGTAGAAACCGTCTCATCTGCAGAGACAGCGCCTGTTCCTAAAAATGCTAACCCAATCAATGCGGAACAAACTCCTACACTGAATTTTCGTATACTAAATCGTTCTTTCTTTTCAAATAGATGACCTTTCATCTTGACCTCCTTGTATGTTTTTTTCTTTTTCTTGAGCGATTTCCATTGTCTCCTTTCTCCACGACCTGTAATCGCTTTCATTTCGTTGTATTAGAAATCTCCAATCAAGAATAGGATACCCTAATCTATTTAGCACTGTCAATCTATTTTGGCAATTCCTATAATATGATGAGAAAGCCCTAAAAAAAGTACAAAAAAAGAGGAGGTTTCCCTCCTCTCATCATACGCATGAATTATTTAGCAATTTTTGCGAAGTATTCAAGAGTACGAACAAGTTGTGCAGTGTAAGACATTTCGTTGTCATACCATGAAACAACTTTAACCAATTGTTTACCGTCAACGTCAATAACTTTAGTTTGAGTTGCGTCAAACAATGATCCGTAAGACATACCTACAACGTCTGAAGAAACGATTGGATCTTCAGTGTAACCGTATGATTCGTTTGAAGCTGCTTTCATAGCTGCGTTCACTTCATCAACAGTAACGTTCTTGTCAAGAACAACTACCAATTCAGTAACTGATCCAGTTGGAACAGGAACACGTTGTGCAGCTCCGTCCAATTTACCGTTCAATTCAGGGATAACCAAACCGATTGCTTTAGCAGCACCAGTTGAGTTAGGAACGATGTTAGCAGCACCAGCGCGTGCACGACGAAGGTCACCTTTACGGTGTGGACCGTCAAGGATCATTTGGTCACCAGTGTAAGCGTGGATAGTAGTCATCAATCCTTCAACAACACCGAAGTTATCTTGAAGAGCTTTAGCCATTGGAGCCAAGCAGTTTGTAGTACATGAAGCACCTGAGATAACTGTTTCAGTACCATCAAGAATATCGTGGTTAGTGTTAAATACGACTGTTTTAACATCTGATCCACCAGGAGCAGTGATAACAACTTTCTTAGCACCACCAGCATGCAAGTGTTTTTCAGCAGCTGCTTTAGTAGCAAAGAAACCAGTTGCTTCAAGAACGATTTCTACACCGTCGTTAGCCCAGTCGATTTGTTCTGGATCACGTTCAGCGGAAACTTTAATAAATTTACCGTTAACTTCGAATCCACCTTCTTTAACTTCCACAGTACCGTCGAAACGACCTTGAGTTGTATCGTATTTCAACAAGTGTGCAAGCATAACTGGATCTGTAAGGTCGTTGATGCGTGTAACTTCAACACCTTCTACGTTTTGGATACGACGGAAAGCAAGA
>JAWGXY010000171.1:0-2419 GCA_032572035.1 Streptococcus parasanguinis | reverse complement strand
ATTTGAACACGAGCGGAAAGCTCGGAAAATAGATAATCTGACTGAGAAATCAGGATTTCTCGTCAGATTCCTAATTTTCAGTCGCTTTCTGGTCGCTCTTTGTATCATAAACTATGTCTATCCATATTGCTGCTAAGCAGGGTGAAATTGCTGATAAAATTCTTCTTCCTGGAGATCCTCTTCGTGCGAAATTTATTGCTGAGAATTTCCTTGAAGATGCTGTTTGCTTCAACGAAGTCCGTAACATGTTTGGTTACACAGGGACTTACAAGGGTCACCGTGTATCTGTCATGGGGACTGGAATGGGGATGCCATCGATCTCCATCTATGCGCGTGAGTTGATTGTCGACTACGGTGTGAAGAAATTGATCCGTGTGGGAACGGCTGGTTCTTTGAATGAGGATGTGCATGTTCGTGAATTGGTCTTGGCACAAGCTGCCGCAACCAACTCAAATATCATCCGCAACGACTGGCCTCAATACGATTTCCCACAAATCGCTAGCTTTGATCTTTTAGACAAGGCCTACCACATTGCTAAGGACCTTGGCATGACCACTCACGTGGGTAATGTCTTGTCATCAGATGTCTTCTATTCAAACTATGGTGAAAAGAACATCGAGCTTGGTAAATGGGGTGTGAAAGCTGTAGAAATGGAAGCAGCGGCTCTTTACTATCTTGCCGCCCAACACCATGTCGATGCGCTGGCTATCATGACGATTTCAGACAGTTTGGTTAATCCAGATGAGGATACAACTGCTGAAGAACGCCAAAATACGTTCACAGACATGATGAAAGTTGGTCTTGAGACCTTGATTGCAGAATAATGACAGAATACCTTCATGATGAATGGCTCTACGATCTCCAAAATTATCACTACAGCCGGGCTTTGCGCTCTATCAAGCAGCAGGAAGAAGTACCGGATTTGTTGGTGAGCTTACTGCAGTTAATGGCCGAGCGTCGAGAGCTCAATATCCAACCCGTCATGAATCAAAAGTTGAGAACCGAGTTGCTAGAAGCGACTGGTTTTCAGCTTTTTTGGCACGAAGATCAGGAAGATGAACAGTTGGCCAACTACCTTTATGATCTCGAAGCGAAGTTGAGAAATGAACAGATTATCGACTTTATTCGTGCCGTTAGCCCAGCCATCTATCGGATTTTTATGCGATTGATTCAGTTGAAAATTCCGGATATTACCAACTATATCCATAACTCCAAAGAATCCAGTTATGACCGTTGGAAGTTTGAGAGTCTGCATGCATCAGACAACTCTATCCTGCAGCAATTCCACAGCGAAAGTGTGGTCAATTCCTCCAGTTTGACGGAGTTGATTGTGCAGTTGGACTTGCCAGATAGCGTCAAAGTTGCGGCCCAACAATTGCGGGAGTTAGAAAAATCAGTTCGCAATCCCCTGGCCCACTTGATCAAACCCTTTGATGAGGAAGAGCTTCATCGGACGACTGGTTTCTCTTCTCAGGATTTTATGAAGAATTTGATTGACCTTGCAAGCTACACTGGCATTCATTATGATCAAGTTAACTTTTATTTTGATCAGGCCAATGCTGTGATGGAAGAGCTACTAAAGGAGAAGTAGATGGATAAGATTGCTCAACTACAGGAGATGATTGATCAGAGTCAACGGATCGTGTTTTTCGGAGGAGCAGGAGTTTCCACGGAGTCGAATATTCCAGATTTTCGAAGCTCAGACGGTGTCTATAGTGTTCAGGTGGGGCGGCATTTGACAGCTGAGCAATTGGTCTCCCATACCATGTTTGAACGCTATCCAGAGGACTTTTTCGACTTCTATAAGAAATACCTACTCTACCCAGATGCCAAGCCCAATGCAGCCCATCGGTATCTGGCTCAGCTTGAGGAGACTGGTAAGCTCAAGGCAGTAGTGACACAAAATATTGATAGTCTCCATGAAATGGCTGGTTCTAAAAAAGTCTTGAAGCTCCATGGTAGCGCCGACCGCAATTACTGTACGGGTTGCCAGCGTTTTTATGATTTGGAAGCTTTTTTAGCTTTGGAAGGACCGGTTCCACACTGTCTGGACTGTGGCAAGGTGGTCAAGCCTGATGTGACACTCTACGAGGAACCTCTCGATATGGAGGTCTTTAGTCAAGCAGCCCAAGCCATCCAAGAGGCTGATCTCCTGATTATCGGTGGAACCTCTCTTGTGGTCTACCCAGCAGCTAGCTTGATCCAGTATTTCCGAGGGAAGAAGCTGGTTGTCATCAATAAAACCAGTATCCCACAAGACAAGCAAGCAGACCTAGTTATCGAAGGAAAAATTGGGGAAGTCTTTTCACAATTAAGACAATAAAAAGAGAGTGGGACAGAAATCGGTAATTCGTTAGAATTCGATTTCGTCGTCCCACCTCCGCACAGTTGAGTAGGGCTGTAAAAGCTGATGAAATCA
>JAWGXY010000170.1:0-2555 GCA_032572035.1 Streptococcus parasanguinis | reverse complement strand
GATGAAATCAGCGTAGTAGAGCCCACTCAACCACTGCGTCTTGCTCGACAATCCAAAAATAATTGAGAGGCTAGGACTTTTGTCCCAGCCTCTTTTGTGTGCAAAAAAATAATTTAGGAAGCCTTGAGAATCTCATCTATTGGGGACTCTGCTACATACAATTTTCCCGTTTCTTATGTTGAATAATCGGTCAAGTTACAAAACAAAATTGCGATTCGTTTGAAAGCCCTTGCAAAACAATTGTGTTGCACGTATAATATAAGCGTAATACAATCATCTATTTTAAGGAGGTCTAGCGATGATTAGACGTTATAAAAAATTATTTTTATCATTCGTTGCTCTGCTCTCAGTCTTCCTACTAGCTTCTTGTTCTCAAAAACAAAGTGGCTCTAAAAATGCTGCTAAAACAGAAACAGCAAAAGTCGAAACGATTGATGGCGAATGGGAATTAGTCGATACTCTCGATGCTTTAACGGAATCCATCGGTGCCTATACCCTCCATGGAATCCACTTTGCACACTTGCTTGAATCTGTTAAAGACTTCAAAATGGACATGAAGATTGAAAACAATACGGCAACGATTAAATACGACTATAACATTGATAACTTTATTAAAGCTTTCTACACTGTCACAACAGAAGCTAGAGGCAAGACTGAAGAAGAATTCAAAAAAATCATGTATGACTCTCATGAAGGATTTGCAGGCGACTTTAAGAAATACAAAGTCAGCATGAATAAAGATACTGGCGTGTTTAGCTACGAAGCAACGGGTTCTATTGATCAAGGTGCCAAAACAATGACCTTTGATGAAGGACTTTCCGTAGCAAACTCATTCTTCTTCTCATTCGGTGAAAATCGCGTTTCGCCAAACACATATCACTACAAATTAAAAGACGACATGCTTTATGTCACGATTGACGGAAAAGCGAAGAAAAATAATCTTCCAGTTCACTATGAACTACACTTCAAACGTAAAGGCAGCACTACTCAAAAAGACCCTGTTCCAATTGAAGGAAAATGGCAAGCCATCGACTTCCGACCAGCTCTTGAACGTAGCTTAGCCTTTAAAGATTTTGACAATGATGATTCGGCTATCAAGCTGATCTATCCTGAGGCATGGAAAGATTTAAAACCAACGTTGAACATTACAGGTACATCTGTTGAATTCGACTATACTGTATCTCTAGCAGATGGTTTTGGAAGGTTCTACGATTACTTAAAACAAAAAGATGCATCTAAAGTGACTCAAACGAAAGAAGAATATATTAAAAATCAATTTATTAAATTATCAGTCAATCTACAGGATGGCGCTAAGGACTTGCCCAATACAACTTATGAATTTGATAGAGGTAATGCTAAAATTCATTCTGTTTTGAAGAACGGTAAATTAGATACAGCAAACCAAACGATTATCTTCCCAGAAGCTATCAATATTGTGCAACTTGCAACCATGTCCATTGGACCTGTCGCTAAAGAAACTACGTATAAATACTCTATTGATGGAGATATTTTAACGTTGACGATTGAGCAACGCGATGGACGGAATAATCTAAATACGGTTATTTCAGCAAAATTCAAAAAAGTGTCTGATGCAACGAGCAAGTAGTCATTCCACTGCTCCTTGAGAATTTCTCAAGGAGCTTTTTTGTGTGCAAAAAATAAAGAGCTTACACTCTATTAAAATACTTCGGTACCTTTGGTTCGGTTAGGAAGAAACATAGTCCCCCACCTTAATCTTTATTATGGAACGTAGTTTTCGCTCCGCTCAAACTGCATCAATGTACCTAAGCTCGTCTACGTCCCTATCAGGCTTGGTTAGATGAAATAGGTTTAGTAATAATTACATAACGCAGTGGTTGATTGGTATCTTTGTTCGCTCTTATAGCTCCAAAGATTACCTAATCAACTGTGCGGGGGTGAGACAACGAACAATTTTAAAAAATTGTTCTGTCTCACTCCCAGAAAAAAGCCACCGGTTTTGGTGGCTCTTATAGGGAGATTATTATGAAAAAGTTTTAGGAGTTTTATCATTCAAAGTTAGGAGGTCTTTGATGATGGTATTAGTATACGATAGGAAGCTTAAACTTTCCTTATAGTTTTTCTAAAAAATTTTTTTCGAGAAAAAGAGGAGGTCCCAAGCAAGAATTTCACATCCTTGTTTGGGTCACCCCTTTCCTCCTTATTTCTTAGCGATGGCATGGTAGCTAGTCTTGCTGGTGAAGACTTGACCTGCTCTCAAGATGACCTTTTCAGCTTGGTCACTGTGAATGGCATCTGGCACTGTTTGGAATTCTAGAGCCAAGCCATTGTGCTGAATCATTGGTTGCCCTTGCAGATGAACAGTTTCGTCTACGAAATTGGCTGAATATACCACCAAGGCTGGTGCTTCTGACTTGAAGGTCAAGAAACGTCCAGATGGCTGATGGTAAAGAAAGCCAGCATTTTCATGCCCTTCTGGAAGAGCAAATGGATGGTCTAATCCTTCTACCAGGCGGATTTGCGGATCAGAGTCCTTAAAAAGATCCTCCAAGAGCATAGCTTGGTAGAGATGCTGA
>JAWGXY010000169.1:0-2574 GCA_032572035.1 Streptococcus parasanguinis | reverse complement strand
ACTTCGTTACCTCAAACAATTTGACGTAGAAGTGGTATCAGATACGGTATCAGAACGTGCAGTAGTTCAACAAATTGCTCCTCATATTCCAAAACCAGACCCAATGCTCTTACCAGTCTATGATGAAGATGGGGCAACTTTTAGCCTCTTCCGTCTCAAGGTAGCCATGGACCTCTATGACCTCTTGGCAGGTGTCAGCAATACACCAGCTGCCAACAAGGTCTTGACCAAAGAAGAAGTGTTGGCTCGTGAGCCTGAATTGAAACAAGAAGGTCTTGTCGGTGGTGGGGTATACCTAGACTTCCGTAACAACGATGCTCGTTTGGTGATTGAAAATATCAAACGTGCCAACCAAGATGGGGCACTTATTGCCAACCACGTAAAAGCAGAAGGATTCCTCTTTGATGAATCTGGCAAGATCACAGGTGTAGTGGCGCGTGATCTCTTGACTGATCAAGTCTTTGAAATCAAGGCTCGTTTGGTGATTAATACAACTGGACCTTGGAGCGATAAAGTGCGTAATCTCTCAAACGATGGTGAGCAGCATTCACAAATGCGTCCAACCAAGGGTGTGCACTTGGTCGTAGACTCAAGCAAGATCAAGGTTTCTCAACCAGTCTACTTCGATACTGGTCTTGGAGACGGTCGTATGGTCTTCGTCTTGCCACGTGAAAACAAAACTTACTTCGGAACGACTGACACGGACTACACTGGTGACTTAGAGCATCCAAAAGTAACCCAAGAAGATGTCGACTACTTGTTAGGCATCGTAAATAACCGCTTCCCAGAAGCTCACATCACCATCGATGATATCGAAAGTAGCTGGGCTGGTCTTCGTCCGTTGATCTCAGGAAACAGTGCTTCTGACTACAATGGTGGAAACAACGGCACTATCAGTGATGAGAGCTTTAATGCTTTGATTGCAACAGTTGAAGGCTATCTTTCTAAAGAAAAATCGCGTGAAGATGTTGAATCAGCAATCAGCCATTTGGAAGGCAGCACTTCTGAAAAACATTTGGATCCTTCTGCTGTTTCTCGTGGATCAAGCCTTGATCGCGATGACAATGGTCTTTTGACCCTTGCTGGTGGGAAGATTACAGACTACCGCAAGATGGCTGAAGGAGCTATGGAGCGTGTCTTGACCATTCTCAAGGAAGAGTTCGACCGTCAGTTCAAATTGATTAACTCTAAGACCTATCCAGTATCAGGTGGAGAAATTAACCCAACGAACGTGGATTCTGAAATCGAAGCCTTTGCTCAACTTGGCGTATCTCGTGGCTTGGATAGCAAGGAAGCTCACTACCTAGCTAACCTATACGGTTCTAATGCACCTAAGGTCTTCGCCCTTGCTCATAGCGTGGAACAAGCACCTGGATTGAGCCTAGCAGATACCTTGTCACTTCACTATGCAATGCGCAATGAATTGGCACTTAGCCCAGTTGACTTCCTTCTTCGTAGGACAAACCACATGCTCTTCATGCGGGATAGCTTAGATGCGATGATCGAACCCGTTTTGGATGAAATGGGACGCTTCTATGAATGGTCAGAAGATGAAAAAGTTGGCTACCGCAAAGACTTGCAAGTCGCTTTGGAAAACAATGACTTGGCAGCATTAAAAAATTAAGAAAAACAAAAAAGGGGTTGGAAAGAAGAATATCTGACCGGCCCCTCTTTTTGATGGAGAAAAAACGTATATGAAAGAAATATTTGGTGAATTTTTAGGAACTCTAATCCTGATTCTATTAGGGAATGGGGTCGTAGCAGGAGTAGTTCTTCCAAAAACAAAAAGCCACAACTCCGGTTGGATTGTCATTACCCTTGGTTGGGGGATTGCAGTTGCAGTGGCAGCCTTTATCTCTGGTAAGTTAAGTCCGGCACATTTGAATCCAGCGGTGACAATTGGGGTTGCTCTTAATGGTGGACTAGCTTGGGCATCTGTGATTCCTTATATCATCGCTCAATTCGCTGGAGCTATGGTCGGGCAAGTCCTTGTCTGGTTACAGTTCAAACCGCATTACCTAGCAGAAGAAAATCCTGGAAATATCCTTGCAACCTTCAGTACAGGTCCAGCTATTAAGGATACTACTTCAAACGTCATCAGTGAAATCCTTGGAACCTTTGTCTTGCTACTGACTATCTTTGCACTTGGTCTTTATGACCTTCAAGCAGGACTTGGTACTTTTGCTGTTGGTACCTTGATTGTAGGGATTGGTTTGTCTCTTGGTGGAACTACAGGCTACGCTCTCAACCCAGCTCGTGACCTAGGTCCTCGTATCATGCACAGCCTCCTTCCTATTCCTAACAAAGGAGATGGTGACTGGGGTTACGCTTGGATCCCAGTAGTTGGTCCAATCATCGGTGCAGTACTTGCAGTAGCAGTTTTTAAAATGTTTTAAAAAATGAAAGAGGCTGGGACAAAAGTCCTAGCCTCTCAATTGTCTTTGGATTGTCGAGCAAGACGCAGTGGTTGAGTGAGCTCTACTACGCTGATTTCATCAGCTTTTACAGCCCTACTCAACTGTGCGGAGGTGGGACGACGAAATCGAATTCTAACGAATTACCGATTTCTGTCCC
>JAWGXY010000168.1:0-2596 GCA_032572035.1 Streptococcus parasanguinis | reverse complement strand
CGTGTTGGTGACTATGTTAGAAGCTGATAACGACTACTTTAACACAGGGATTGTAGACGTCAGCCACGAGTATGAAAAGATGTATGTGGTTCGTCCTCAATTCTTTATCCAGTTGATTGGGCTCTTACGTAATGCGGCGCTAAATTCTCTAAAATACAAGCAGGAGCTGGCCTTGGTGCGTGAGCAAAATATTGACATTACCCACTTTGAAGAAGACCTAGACGCCTTCAAGGTTGCCTTTGCTAAGAACTACAATTCAGCATCCGTCAACTTCGGTAAGGCCATCGATGAAATCGACAAAGCCATCAAGCGCATGGAAGAAGTCAAGAAATTCTTGACCACATCAGAAAATCAACTCCGCCTTGCCAACAACAAGCTGGATGATGTATCAGTCAAAAAATTGACACGGAAGAATCCAACCATGAAGGCTAAGTTTGATGCCTTGAAGGGAGAATAATCTTTGTATTCAGCTAAGAACGCTACCTTGTCCATGAATGGGAAAACCATAGACTATGTGACATTTGGAAAAGGAAAGGACCCTCTAGTAATTATACCAGGCTTGGGGGATGGGTTGCAGACGGTTAAAGGAAAGGCCCAGCTCTTTTCCCTCTCTTATCGTCTACTTGCTAAGCATTATAAAATCTATGTTTTTTCTCGAATTAATGAGTTGAGGCAGGGCTATACAACACGGGATATGGCAGCAGATGTAGCAGAAGCAATGGAGACACTAAACCTAGATGCCGCCTATGTTATGGGGATTTCACAAGGTGGAATGATTGCTCAATGGTTAGCTGTAGATTTTCCAGGAAGGGTTCAAAGGCTCATCCTAGCTGTGACAACAGCGGAGCCTAGTCAACTTGCTAGAGAACGAATTGAGCATTGGCAAAAACTCAGTCAATCTGGAAATTTTAAGCATCTCATGTTGGATATTGCACAGCACTCCTACACGCAAAAGAGCTATCAAAAGTGGCGGTTCCTTTATAATATTATGGGTCGCCTGGGTCGAATTAAAGATGAAAAACGAATTGTCATTCAGTCTCAGTCTTGCCTGGAACATAATAGCCGTGAGGTCTTAAAGGAAATTCAGTGTCCAACCTTTGTCCTTGGTGCGCTTGAAGATGATGTGATTGGTGTGGACGGATCCAAGGAACTGGCAAAAGCGATTTCGGATTGTCAACTCCTCATTCTTAAGCATTCTGGGCATGCTCTTTATGAAGAAAATAAAGCATTTCAAGAGGCTGTCTGTGGATTCTTAAACTAAAAAACGCTGGAAAAATTTCCAGCGTTTTTATTTAAATCGCAAAGAGATCGTTTAGGTTTTCTGCCATGGTTGGGTGGGTAAAGATTTGTTTTGCGATGTAAGTATAAGGGATCTTGTTGTCCATCGCCATGGTAATCAGGTTGATGATTTCGCCTGCAGCTTCTCCAAAGAGCGTCACTCCAAGAATTTCTTTGGTTTCTGGGTTAACCACGGCTTTGAAGGCACCTCGAAGGTCTGCATTGACATGGCCACGTGGCATGGCAGCAACTGGTAATTCTTTGACAGCCACTGGAAGTCCTTTGTCGC
The DNA here is from genome assembly GCA_032572035.1 of Streptococcus parasanguinis. Lineage (GTDB taxonomy): Bacteria > Bacillota > Bacilli > Lactobacillales > Streptococcaceae > Streptococcus > Streptococcus parasanguinis_AB. The sequence continues at coordinate 1,029 of JAWGXY010000168.1, read as the reverse complement.
GTGCTTCTTGCTCAGTCAAGCCGACTTGGGCCAATGGAGGAGCAATGAAGAGTGTTGTCGCATAGTTTCCGCGTGTTTCGAGATTGTAGCTACCATCTCCTGTAAGGTAGTTGAAGACGATGCGGAAGTCATCGAGGGACATATAGGTGAACTGAGGACCACCATTGACATCCCCAACTGCAAAGACACCAGGGACGCTGGTTTCCAAATGACGGTTGACTTGAATCGCTCCACGATCAGTAACTTGGATATCTGTGTTCTCAAGACCAAGACCAGCTGTATTTGGCTTACGTCCTGTTGCGTAGAGGAGGATATCGAACTCGAAGTCGCCTTTATCGGTTACAAGGGTTAAGCTAGCTTCACCATCTTTGATTTCTTGGGTGTGAACGCCTTGCAAGAATTGAATGCCATCTTCTTCAAGGTAGCCTTTTGCAAGAGCTGCAATGCTTGGCTCGATCCGTGGCAAGAATGCTTCAGAAGCGTCTAGTACCGTTACTTGGCTACCCAGGGTATTGTAGAGATGGGCAAATTCCAATCCGATTGGTCCACCACCAAGGACACCCAAGCGTTTAGGTAGATTTTCCAAACGTTGAATACCGGTTGAATTCACTGCAAACTTGCTTTCAGCCAGTCCTGGGATTGGAAGGATAGTTGGCACAGCACCAGTATTAATAATAATGGTTTCAGCAGTCAATTCTTCCTTTTCATCTCCAGCTTGAATTTCGATGACCTTGTTGGAAACGAAACGAGCAGTCGCATCGATGATGTCTACACCCGTTCCAGCAATGGTTGCATAGTTCTTGCCATTGAGACGAGTGGTGACCGCATTTTTTTCGCTCATAGCTTGCTCAAAATCCAAGCCTTTTTCTGCGGCAACAATCAAGGTCTTAGTGGGAATACAAGCAATATTGATACAAGTACCACCATACATAGACTTGCTCTTTTCAATTAGAGCGACTTTTTTCCCTTGGCTTGATAATTTCGCTGCGAGTGTTTTACCAGCTTTACCAAATCCAATAACAATAACAT
>JAWGXY010000167.1:0-2637 GCA_032572035.1 Streptococcus parasanguinis | reverse complement strand
AATATAAAAATTTTTTTATGTAATCGCATTTTTTACCTTACCCTTTCTTGTTTTATAACATTAAATACCAATCACCAATTTTATATAGCCTGATTCATTTTTTTCTCCTCTTTCTAACAGGCTATTTTCTAGTTCTTACACCTTCATCATATACAAATTTCAAAATAATACAAGTCTGTTTTTCTAATTATTTTTATGGTATAATAATAAAGTTGGAGTGATAAATAAAAGCTCAGCAACTATCTTAGTAAACTCTATAAAATTAACTTTTTAGATAACAGCGTGATATATTTAAGCTACTAAACAGTTCAATTCAGTATGTTTTTTGCCCTACTTTTTAATCACGATATTGAAAATACCTAAAAGCGCCTTCCGAAATTCAATTAAATTTCAACATTTTTAATTACTCTCAATATGAAAGTTCTTTCCAAATCCATGCAGGGGGCATCTAAATCAACAGGAAAAGCCTTGAAATCAAGGCTTTTTTTCTTGTCTATAGCAGATTTATTTTTGTATTCATTAACAATTAATAATTGAGAAACAAATTGAACACAGTAAACAAATCCGATACCTTCATACTCTACCAAACACCATCCCCCTATTATCCCCCCACTTATGGTATGATGGTAGAGTATGTATAGGTGCCAAGCTACTTGGGCACCTCCGTGCTATAAGGAGAACCAATATGAAAATCGCATGGAATGAAATGAAATACCAACCCAAGAAGTTTATCCTGATTGAACTCCTCATTACCATCCTCATGTTTATGGTGGTGTTCTTATCCGGCCTGACAAATGGACTGGGCCGTTCAGTATCCGCCCAAATCGATAACTATGGGTCGCTGCACTACATCCTTTCGACGGATTCAGAAGGGATTATCCCTTTTTCAACTATTACGGCGAAAGATTTAGATGAGATTAACAAGATAGAAGGGATGGACTATTCTGGCTTGTCGATCCAGCGGGCAACCGTCTCAAAATCAGAGGATTCCAACACCCTGGATATCACCTATTTCGCGACCGATCATAACGAAAAAGAGATCCTCAATCCAATCATGGAAGATACTGACATCAAGATCTCCGACTTAAAGAAAAACGAGATCATTCTGGACCATTCTTTCAAAGAGGATGAGGGAATCCAAATCGGCGATCAAGTGATCGACAAAACCTCTAAGCAAAAGCTCAAGGTCGTGGCCTTTGCGAAAAATGCCAAATATGGCTATAGTGAGATTGGCTTTATCAGCTCGGAGACCTACACAGGCATGCGGCAAAAAACAGATCCAAGCTATCAATGGCAAGCCCAAACCCTTGTGACCAAGAAGAGCATCACTTCTAACGATCTAACCAGCAACTTGATGGTAGCGGATAAGAAGCAAGTGATCGATAAAATCCCTGGCTACAAGGCTCAAAACCTGACGCTACGGATGATCACGTGGGTGCTACTACTCGCTTCTTCTGCTATCCTTGGGGTCTTCTTCTACATCCTGACCTTGCAAAAGTTGAAACAGTTCGGCGTCCTAAAGGCCATTGGCATGTCCATGAGCCAGATCACCTATGTCCAACTATCCCAGCTCACCATCATCTCCCTTATCGGAGTACTGCTGGGTCTTGGCTTGGCAACTATGATAGCGCCATTTTTACCCAATAGCATCCCTTCCTTTATGACCCTGAAAGACAACCTCACCATCTCGGTTAGCTTTATCCTGACCTCTATTTTGTGTGGTGCCTTGTCCCTTGTCAAAATCAAAAAAGTAGATCCAATCGAAGTCATTGGTGGAAATGGAGAATAAGATGGCCATTATTGCATTAGAAAATATCAGAAAATCTTACGCCGATGGCAGCCAGATGCACCATGTCCTCAACCAGCTTAATTTAAGCGTCGAACCCAACGAATTTGTCGCGATTTTGGGCCCTTCAGGATCTGGTAAATCCACTCTCTTAGCTATCACTGGTTTACTCTTATCAGCAGACGAGGGGCGGATTTCTATCGCTGGCCAAGACTTGACTGGCCTCAACCAAGGCCAGTGGACGAAAAAACGCCTGGAATTGCTCGGCTTCATCTTTCAAGATCACCAGCTCCTCTCCTATATGAAAATCGGTGACCAGTTAGAACTGGTGGCCAAATTGAAGGGGGAAAAGGACAAGAAAAAACGCCAAGAAGAAGTCAAAGCCTTGTTGACAGATCTGGGCATCGAAGCTTGTTACCACCAATACCCGAATCAGATGTCTGGTGGGCAAAAACAACGGGCAGCCATCGCTCGCGCCTTCATCGGAAATCCGCAGGTCATTTTGGCCGACGAACCAACCGCTAGCCTAGACCCAGATCGAGGGCAAGAAATCGCCCAGTTGATCCGGAAAGAAGTCAAATCCAAAAACAAGAGCGCCATCATGGTGACCCATGACCGCTCCATCCTGACCTATGTGGATACCATTTATGAATTAAAACACGGCCAATTGCTAAAGGTCGAAAAGGTTGATTAAATACAAAAAGAGGCTGGGACAAAAGTCCTAGCCTCTCAATTATCTTTGCATTGTCGAGCAAGACGCAGTGGTTGAGTGGGCTCTACTACGCTGATTTCATCAGCTTTTACAGCCCTACTCAACTGTGCGGAGGTGGGACAACGAAATCGAATTCTAA
>JAWGXY010000166.1:0-2670 GCA_032572035.1 Streptococcus parasanguinis | reverse complement strand
GGATATGAAGGGACTTCTCAAGTCATCTATCCGTGATAACAACCCCGTTATCATTCTGGAATACAAATCAGAATTCAACCAAAAAGGGGAAGTGCCTGTTGATCCGGACTACACGATTCCGCTTGGTGTCGGAGAAATCAAATGCGAAGGTACAGATGTCACTGTTGTAACCTACGGGAAAATGCTTCGTCGCGTGATGCAAGCTGCTGAAGAATTGGCAGAAGAAGGCATCTCAGTAGAAGTAGTAGACCCACGGACCTTGGTCCCACTCGATAAAGAGATCATCATTAATTCTGTCAAGAAAACAGGAAAAGTAGTCCTTGTCAATGATGCCCACAAAACAAGTGGCTATATTGGTGAAATTTCAGCTATTATTTCTGAATCAGAAGCATTTGATTACTTGGATGCACCAATCCGCCGTTGTGCGGGGGAAGATGTGCCAATGCCTTACGCACAAAACCTTGAAAATGCAATGATTCCAACAGTTGAAAGCATCAAAGATGCTATTCGTAAAACATATAACAAAGAATAATACATAACATAAATTATGTAACGTCATTTAAATTAGAGCACGGGCTAAAGTCTGGGTGAAAAAGAGAAACTTTCCTAGAAACTAAAGTTTCTTCGTCAAGTTTCCTATTTTCACTTTGACTTTTGACGCCCTTAGTATCTTATAACTGAATCCGGACGGAGGACTGTAAAAAAAAGATAGATTTCCTTGTGTTCATGGAACACAGCGTCAATCTCCTATTTTTTCTTTGTCCACTACGTCCTTGATATCTTAGTATAGAATAGGAGAGGTCATGGCTGATGATAAGCTAAGAGCGACTCCTGCGGCTAGAAAATTAGCGGATGATCTTGGGATCAACCTCTATGATGTTTCTGGTTCAGGCGCAAACGGTCGTGTCCACAAAGAAGACGTGGAAACCTATAAAGACACAAATGTGGTTCGCATTTCACCACTTGCAAAACGAATTGCTTTAGAACACAATATTGCTTGGCAAGAGATTCAAGGAACTGGTCATCGTGGTAAGATCATGAAGAAGGACGTCCTTGCTTTCCTTCCTGAAAATATTGAGAATGAGACCATTAAGTCACCTGCTGAAATCGAGAAGGTGGAGGAAGCTCCAGATAATATGACACCTTATGGTGAGATCGAGCGGATTCCGATGACACCAATGCGGAAGGTGATCGCTCAACGGATGGTGGAATCTTACTTGACAGCACCAACCTTTACTTTGAACTATGACATTGATATGTCTCAAATGTTGGCCCTTCGTAAGAAGGTTTTGGATCCAATCATGGAAGCAACTGGCAAGAAAGTCACTGTAACAGATTTGCTTTCTCTAGCAGTTGTTAAGACCTTGATGAAGCACCCATACATCAATGCGTCATTGACAGAAGATGGCAAAACCATCATCACTCATAACTATGTCAACTTAGCGATGGCGGTTGGGATGGACAATGGCTTGATGACTCCAGTTGTCTACAATGCTGAAAAGATGACCTTGTCAGAGTTGGTGGTAGCCTTCAAGGACGTTATCGGACGTACCTTGGATGGTAAGCTTGCTCCAAGTGAATTGCAAAACTCAACCTTTACCATCAGTAACTTAGGAATGTTTGGCGTTCAATCATTTGGACCGATTATCAACCAACCAAACTCTGCTATCCTTGGAGTTAGTGCAACGGTTGAAAAACCAGTGGTTGTGAATGGTGAAATTGTCATTCGTCCAATCATGAGCTTGGGCTTGACCATTGACCACCGTGTTGTCGATGGAATGGCTGGTGCCAAATTCATGAAAGACTTGAAAGCCTTGATTGAAGACCCGATTTCAATGTTGGTCTAATCAACGAGAGAGAATAGAAACAAGAAAAAGAGGGAAATAAAATGGCCTTAGAAGTAATTATGCCAAAAGCCGGCGTAGATATGACCGAAGGACAAATCGTTCAGTGGAATAAAAAAGTCGGCGAATTTGTAAAAGAAGGAGAAGTTCTCCTTGAAATCATGACAGACAAAGTCAGCATGGAGTTGGAAGCGGAAGAAGACGGTTACTTGATCGCTATCCTGAAAGGGGACGGCGAAACTGTTCCTGTAACAGAAGTGATCGGTTACCTTGGTGAAGAAGGGGAAAACATCCCAACCGCTGGAGCAGCTGCACCAGAAGCAAGTCCAGCACCAGCTGCAGCAAGTGCTTCAAACGATGACAATAAGAGCGATGACGCTTATGATATCGTAGTAATCGGTGGTGGTCCTGCTGGTTACGTATCTGCTATTAAGGCAGCTCAATTAGGTGGTAAGGTTGCTCTTGTTGAGAAATCTGAACTTGGTGGAACATGCTTGAACCGCGGATGTATCCCAACTAAGACTTACCTCCACAACGCTGAAATCATTGAAAATATTGGTCATGCGGCAAACCGTGGTATTATCATTGAAAATCCAAGTTTCTCAGTAGATATGGATAAGGTTCTTGAAACCAAGAACAAGGTCGTAAATACCTTGGTTGGTGGGGTTGCGGGTCTTCTTCGCAGCTACGGTGTGGATGTTCACAAGGGTATCGGTACCATTACGAAAGATAAGAATGTCTTGGTTAATGGTTCTGAATTGCTTGAAACGAAGAAAATCATCCTTGCTGGTGGTTCAAAAGTTAGCAAGATTAACGTTCCAGGTAT
>JAWGXY010000165.1:0-2671 GCA_032572035.1 Streptococcus parasanguinis | reverse complement strand
CGATTTCGTCGTCCCACCTCCGCACAGTTGAGTAGGGCTGTAAAAGCTGATGAAATCAGCGTAGTAGAGCCCACTCAACCACTGCGTCTTGCTCGACAACCCAAAAATAATTGAGAGGCTAGGACTTTTGTCCTAGCCTCTTTACTCTTGTTTCTTAATAAAGATCTAAATAGTTGTCTACTTCCCATTGGGATACGAAGGTCGCATAGCTTGCCCATTCGATTCGTTTGGCTTCAAGGAAGCTGGTGTAAATGTGTTCACCCAAGGCAGCTTTCACCACTTCGTCTTCTGTCAAGGCTTTCAAAGCATTGTGAAGGGTAGAAGGTAAATCTGTGATTCCAGCTGCTCTACGTTCTTCCGGTGTCATCACATAGATATTTTCTTCGATCGGAGCAGGTGCTTCGATTTTATTTTCAATTCCGTGAAGGCCGACTTCAAGCAAGACTGCCAAGGCTACATAAGGATTGGCCATTGGGTCTACGGAGCGCAATTCCAAACGAGTTCCCATACCACGTGATGCTGGCACACGTACCAATGGGGAACGGTTGCGGCCTGCCCAAGCGATATAAACAGGTGCTTCATATCCTGGCACCAAACGCTTATAAGAGTTAACCGTTGGGTTTGTCACGGCTGTAAAGTTATAGGCATGCTTGATCAAGCCACCCAAGAAGTGATAAGCTGTTTCTGACAATTGCATGCCCTTTGGATCTTCTGGATCAAAGAAGGCATTGTTGCCATCTTGGTCAAAGAGAGACATATTACAGTGCATACCTGATCCGGCAATTCCAAATTTTGGTTTGGCCATAAAGGTTGCATACAAGCCGTGTTTACGAGCGATGGTCTTCACAACGAGTTTAAAGATTTGGATCTTGTCACAAGCGCGAAGCACTTCGTCATACTTAAAGTCGATTTCATGCTGACCAACGGCTACTTCGTGGTGGCTGGCTTCTACTTCAAAGCCCATCTTGGTCAAGACATTTACGATTTCACGACGAGTGTTATCTGCGAGGTCTGTTGGAGCCAAGTCAAAATAGCCACCTTTGTCGTTTACTTCAAGAGTTGGATCTCCATTTTCGTCCAACTTGAAGAGGAAGAATTCTGGTTCTGGACCAAGGTTAAAGGATTTGAATCCAAGTTCTTCCATATGACGAAGGGCACGTTTTAAGTTGCCACGTGGGTCGCCCGCAAATGGTTTCCCTTCAGTCGTATAGACATCACAGATCAAGCCAGCTACGCTACCATTTTCATCTCCCCAAGGGAAGACTGTCCATGTATCCAAATCTGGGTAAAGATACATATCTGACTCGTTGATACGGACAAATCCTTCGATAGAAGAACCATCAAACATGGCTTTGTTTGAAAGAACCTTGTCCAGTTGCTCATCGGTAGCTGGAATTTCGACGTTCTTCATGGTTCCCAAAATATCAGAGAACATCAAGCGAATAAAAGTAACATTTTTTTCTTTTACTTCACGGCGAATATCTGCAGCAGTAATTGACATTTTTGTCTCCTTAAAATAGATTACAAGCATATGAAATGATCAACGAAATTGACCATATGGCGATGGGGAAGATGTGAAGCGACTTTGCTGAAGAATGTCACGATGAAGAGCCTTACGGATCTCTTCTTGACTGACAACCTTGGTTTGCTCTTGCTCTTTTTCCGCATATTTTTTCTTAATATCCGCAATATTGAAGCCATCTGAGATATAATCTTTGATCTCAAGCAGGCGGTCCATATCGTCCAACGAATACATACGGCGATTGCCTTCTGTCCGATCAGGAGAAATCAATCCCTGATCTTCATAATAACGAATCTGGCGAGCTGTCAAGTCGGTCAGCTTCATAACACTTCCAATCGGAAAGACTGCCAGCGAGCGTCGTAATTCCTTTTCCTTCATACCATTCCTCTTTCTATTCTATTATATCGAAAAAAAAATCTATGTCAAGATTAAATGTTATATAATCTTACATAGGTTTTTTGTGTTTCTTGAGAAAATCGCGAATGCGATCCACATCCGAATTGACCAAAATCGCAACGAAAACGCCAATAAAGGTCTCAAATATTCGGGCAAAAACATACAAGAAGGTTTCTCCGTTAGGAATCGAAAGGGTAATGATCAGCATTGCCGAAACTCCTCCGATAATTCCTGCTTTATTATTCATAGCGACATTTGTCATAATGGTTAACATGGTCGCAATGGGTACAAAAATAAGAGTCACCCAATACGCCCCATGAAAGAGCGTTTTTAAAAGGAAGAACAATACGGCATAAAAACCTCCGATACTGTTGCCCATGACACGCGAAGCCCCGAAGTGGACACTCTTATCAAAGTCTTCCCTCAAACTAAAAACAGCTGTCAAGGTACCGATCTGAAGGCCTCGCCAGCCAAATATTCCAAAAATAAGTAGTACAATAAAAACGGCAATCCCTGTTTTAAAGGTTCTCATCCCTAAACGGAATTTGGACCAATCAAATTTGTGTCGTTTAAAGTAATCCATGGTCACCTATCTTTCTATTTCTATTATTCTACCATATTTTCAGAAAGGAGAGAACAGATATCAATAGAAAGAAAAAAAGAGAGTGGGACAGAAATCGGTAATTCGTTAGAATTCGATTTCGTCGTCCCACCTCCGCACAGTTGAGTAGGGCTGTAAAAGCTGATGAAATC
>JAWGXY010000164.1:0-2722 GCA_032572035.1 Streptococcus parasanguinis | reverse complement strand
TCTACTACGCTGATTTCATCAGCTTTTACAGCCCTACTCAACTGTGCGGAGGTGGGACGACGAAATCGAATTCTAACGAATTACCGATTTCTGTCCCACGCTCTCTTTTGCTTTCTAAAGGCCCCTCTTAGTCGCAATTTCTTTAGATTTAGGGTACAATAAGAATACAACTTTTCACGTATTGGAGGAGCAGATGTTTAAGTGGATGAGACGCCTAATTGGCATGGTGATCGTTTTATTTATGTTATTAGTGATCTTGTTGGTTCCTGGATCTATCCCTGAAGGGGAGCAACTGAGAAATGTGCAGGCAGGGAGTTCTTTGATTGAGTTGGCTCAAAATGCTGTTTCAAACGCCTCTGTGAGCACGGAAGGGCTCTCAACTGAGCTAAGTCTCAATTCAGTGCAATTGAGTCAGGTCGTAAAAACAAGTGCTGGATCCGCCCTTGACAATTCTGACTATCAAAAGATGGCATTAGGAATGGATGGCAATGACCTTCATGTCAAAGTTCCTGTATCATTAGGGCCAATCGATAGCTATCTAGATTTAACCATGACCGGTCAAGTTGAAAACAATGTCATGAATTTGACCGTGACCGGTGCTAAATTAGGGAAAATGCCCATTCCAAAATTCTTGGTTCTCAACTATTTGAAGGATCAATCCAATCAAAATGGAGGCGGCTTCACAGTGAATGGTGATCAAATCACCCTTGATATCCCTCAAGCAGGCTATAGCATCTCAAAAGCGAGAGTGGAAAATGGCAATGCTAAGGTAACCGTTAGTATATCCTTGTTTTAAGTCTTTGTAATTGGAGTTGTCATGCTTGTCTTTGAATTTTGTGCAGAGAATTTAACTTATATTGATAAGGCGATTGCTGCTGGGGCAGGTCGCATTGAACTGTGCGATAACCTGGCAGTAGGAGGGACCACACCTAGTATAGGTGTGATCAATGAAGCAATCAAACTGACAAGAGAGAAGTCCGTGGATCTATGTGTCATTATCCGACCCCGAGGTGGCGATTTTGTCTATACTGATCTGGAAGTCGAAGCTATGCTGACGGATATTCGTGCTGCGAAAGAAATAGGAGTTACTTCTTTTGTGCTGGGTGCGCTGACGAGCGATCGAAAGTTGGACCAGAGGATCATGCAGCTTTTACTAGCAGCCTGTGGAGAAGCAGAGGTTGTCTTTCATATGGCCTTTGATGAGTTAACTCACACAGATCAGCTAGAAGCGATTGAGTGGCTTTCTGATCAGGGTGTAGCCCGCATTTTAACACGAGCTGGAAGTCCAGGTGACCCACTAGAGCAACGTTTTGCACACTATCATCGTTTATTAGATGCGGCTAAGGGAAAGATTCAGATCCTGCCAGGTGGAGGTGTGACCCTTGACAATCGTCAGCTCTTTTTGGAGCAATTGGGCGTTTGTCAACTGCATGGCACGCGCATCGTGTTTTAAAAAAGAAACGATCACTGCTTGAAGTAGTTTTGAAGATCCGTTATCAAGGTTGGGGACGTTGTTTCCAGCCTCTTCTAGTGCAAAAATGAATAAGGGAGAGAAAATGTTTTTAGAGCATTATTTTGACCGCTACACCTTTCAGCCAGAAAAGGGATTGGCTTATGGATTTGAGAAGAGAGGGGCAGGCTATGAGTACCAGTGTCCCGTCTTATCGGACTCTTTTCTATTAAAGCTCCGTGTCTGCGACCAGAAGATATCTTTTCAGGTCTATGATCAGGATACAGGGGACGAGTATATCCAGATCCATCAGGAACAGTTACAAGGAAATTTCGTCGGCCAAGTCAGGGAAGCCTGTCAGGAAAGTCTTGCAAGGATTCGCCAAGCTTGTTTTGAGGTAGAAGAATTTCTCTATCCTCAAGCTAAGCGTCTCATGACCTATATCTCCCTGCACTATCAGGGGACGATTGAGTATTTGTGGGAGAGATCTCCGGAATCGGGTGCCATTCGCCACCGAGACACCCTCAAGTGGTATGGTGTCTTTATGACCATTGATTGGAAAAAACTGGATGCTAGCAAGTCTGGGAAAATAGAAGTTTTGAATGTTAAGTCTGATCAAGTAGCCCATTTCATCCAGCAGAAAGGGATTTATCCAGCTTTTCATATGAATAAAAAATATTGGGTGAGTATCCCCTTAGATGGAACAATTGCTGATGAGGACTTGTTTGCTCTAGTGGATAGTAGCTGGCAACTCACCAAAAAGGGGAAATAAGATGAATCTGTTGAGGAAATTATCTTGGTTTTTTAATTTAGAGAAGAAGCGATACTTGATCGGGATAGGGTCCTTGATCTTGGTTAGTTTTTTAAACCTCATTCCTCCAAGAATCATGGGGCTTGTGATCGATTTGATCGATAAAAGAAGGCTGACACTGGGGCAGTTAGTTATGGATATTGCCCTTTTGGTCCTAGCAGCTCTTTCCATGTATGGCCTTCGTTTTGTCTGGAGACGCTATATTTTTGGAACGGCTAATAAGTTGGCTCGGATCTTGCGTTACCGTTTGTTTCAGCAATTTACGCTCATGTCTCCATCTTTTTATCAGCGTTATCGGACAGGGGATCTCATGGCCCATGCTACTAATGATATCAATGCGGTGACTATGTTTGCTGGTGGCGGTGTTATGTCTGCTGTAGATGCTTCTGTGACAGCCTTGGTGACCCTAGTCAGCATGTTTTTCATGATTGATTGGCGCTTAACGCTCTTAGCTATTTTGC
>JAWGXY010000163.1:0-2757 GCA_032572035.1 Streptococcus parasanguinis | reverse complement strand
AGCTGATGAAATCAGCGTAGTAGAGCCCACTCAACCACTGCGTCTTGCTCGACAATCCAAAAATAATCGAGAGGCTAGGACTTTTGTCCCAGCCTCTTCTCTATTTTCTATTGGTTCTGAGGAGATGGAGCATCTGGCGTGCTTGCTTCTGTTACAGCTGCGCTTGCAGGCTCGGTTTCTGTCTCAGTTGTGGCAGGCTTGCTTCCTTCTGAAGCTGCTGCTTCTTTTTCCACCGGAGTTTCTGTAGCGACAGGCGTTTCAACCGTGGTAGCTGGTTTGGTCACTTCGCTTGCAGATGGCGTTGCTGCCAACTCTGCCTGAAAGGCTTGGATGGCCTGCAGTAAGGCTGCTTTATCACTCTTTGGATTAGCCAATTGGTCAAAGAGAGCTTCTAAGCGATCAAACACAGCATCACTAGCTCCCTTGTCCTGCAATTGTTGGTGAAGAGCCATCAATTGGTTATAGAGCTGTTGATAAAGTGCGACATCCCCAATTTGAGGCTCTTCGGTTTGCTTTTGTTTTTGCTTTTCAATGGTATCACTGATTTCGCGTAGAAGTGCTTCCCCACTTCTAATAGCCTTGTTTGGATCAGATTCTTTTCCAAATTGAGTCAAGCCTGCTTCAAAAGCCGTTCGTTTGTCTTGGTTTTCGACCTGTGGCAAGAGCGACTGGATTTGCTCTAAGAGAGCTGTCAAAATCTTGTTCTGTTGACGGGCTTCTGTTGCCTTATCCAACTCTCCATACAAGCCTTTGAGGAAATCATAAACCGCTACGTTGTAGGATGGGGCTTGACTTCCTTTTTGATCCAAAACTGTTTTTTCAATAGGATAGGTTTGGCCTTTATCTTGGGAGAAAAGCTGGTCAATAGCTTGCTTAGTTTGGTAGAGCTCCATAAAGTGAGACTTGGAATCCCAAGCTTCTTCAAAGGCTTGAGCTCGGTAGAGCTTCAAGGCTAGATCTGCTGCCTTAGTGCGGAGTTCTGGTGTCAAGCGCGCATCGCTCAAGCTTTGGTAGAAATACTTGAGGTAGTCGACCGATGTCACACCCGTCCGATCTTGCATCTCCTGAACAGCTTCTAATAGCTTCCCTTCCTGTTCTAGACGCTTGCTGTCCTTGGCAGTATAGGCTTCCTGCAATTGAGAGACCAACCCTTCCTTCTTCAGTTGGAAGGCTTCTGTGTCTAGCAAGCGCACTTGTTCCAGCAATTCTTGGTAACGACGATCCAAGGCTGTCTCTTCTTTTGGTTTGACCGCTTGGGTCGCATGAATGTATTGCGCATCAACCTGTTTGAGACTGGCTAGATAGCCCTCTGTTGAGTTACTTGGGAAACTCTTGACATTTTCCAAGAAGTGGCCCAAGATGAGCTCAATCCGTCTTTGTTGCAATGGATCAGAAGCATAGAGAGTCCGGCTTTCTGCTAAGAGCTGGTTGACTCTGTCCTCTACGACTTTCTTATCCAAGTCTCCTTTTTTGTAAGAAGATTGGATGGTTGGAAGACGGTGAGCTAAGTAGTCTGCTAGTCCTGCTGAACGTACCTTGATGTAGTGGTTGTGATCGCCATGCGGGATGACAAACTGGCCATTTTCAATCTGGAGACTATAAGGAGAAATCCCTGAACGAAGCGCTGTTGCATAGAGTTCATTGATAAAATCTAGTTCAGGATTGCCAGTTTCAAGTGGGATGCGGACATGTTCCTTACGAACAGCATAAGGATGGATGTGGGTCGGATCGTATTCTTGGTCTGGATTGTTAAAGACAAAGAAACCATTGGAAATCTTAATGGCCTCGCGAGGGACACCGTAGGTCTTACTGATGTACTGGATCTTTTCCTCATCTGAGGCATCGCGAGAATAGCTAGCGACATCATCTGTCAGTGGCTGTCCCTTGGACTCTTCTTTCTTACCTGCTAGAGTTGCCTCTGCTGCTGCAATCTCTTGAGGAGAGAGGTCCTTTTTATAGAAATAATGGGCATGGTTGCCATGAGCGACCATGTAACCGTCCTCGTCCTTACTGATGACCATGTCTGCATGGAAACCATGATCGTGCTCCTCTTCGTGCTCGTGATCATGACTGTCCCCATGTTCATGCTCGTGACTATCTCCATGTTCATGCTCGTGCTCATGGTCAATTGGTTTTGTACTTGGACTTGAAGGCCGGTTTGGACTTATTTCAGCAGGTGTAGTAGCACCTTGGGCCCGAAGCAGTTGGAATTGCCGCGCCAGCTCACGTTCTAAAGGAGATAGGGAGCTGTAAGGGATAAAGTGGAAATGATCCCCGTGAGGGTAGACAATTCCTTGATCGGTCCACTTGGTAATCTTACTTGGATCAAAGACAGAACCATCAGACTCCACATGACGAGAAGACAGAGGTGTTTTCTGCAATTCTTCCATCAGATTGCTGAGCGTTGAAGTCGGTTTGGAAGTAGTCGGTTTAGAAGTCGTTGGAGTCGTCTGTGTAGGGGTTGGATTAGCAGACAGCTGACTGCTAGCTTGTTTTCCTAAGCTTGGAGAGGCTTGATCTGGAGTCCCTTGATTCTTACCTGCTTCTACACTTGGGCTAGCTAAGTACGAGCTTCCAGCTTGGTGGCCACTTTGACCGCCTAGGACAGAGAGGGCTGCTGCTAACTCGCCAGCAGATAAGGCACTCTTTGGAATATAATGGTAATGTCCACCATGGGGCACAATGAAGCCATCCCCTGTATCTGAAATGACATCTCCAGGGCTAAAGACATAACCATCGTCCGTACGATAGCCTCCT
>JAWGXY010000162.1:0-2784 GCA_032572035.1 Streptococcus parasanguinis | reverse complement strand
GCTGATTTCATCAGCTTTTACAGCCCTACTCAACTGTGCGGAGGTGGGACGACGAAATCGAATTCTAACGAATTACCGATTTCTGTCCCACTCTCTCTTCCATTATTCCTTCCAAAAGGTCAGGCTCTGGGTAAATCGGTAGTTTGAACTCTTGGTAGACACTGTCGTTTTGGGATACTTTTCCAGTAATTGTTGGATCTTGTACAAGCCAAGACCGCGGCCATCTCCTTTACTTGAGAAGTCCTTTTCAAAAATTCTAGCCAGATCTATTTTTTCAGCTTTTGTACTATTTTCAACTATTAAGATGAGGGAGTTTTCCTCCTGGAGCATGGCAAGAGTCAGCTGTGGGTCATCTGATTCAAGACTCGCTTCAATAGCATTGTCACAAAGGATGGATAAGAAGGTGATGAAATCTAAAACCTCGATGAATAAATCACGAACAGGTTCATCGATCTCGACAGAGATCCCAATCCCTTTATTTTGAGCTTCCAACAATTTTGCGGACAGAACACTTTTTACAGCTGGATTTTCGATGTGACTGAGTTTGGCAATATCAAACTTGCTATCGTAAAATTGTTGGCCACTCTCTCGAAGAACATTCTCATAAACTTCCCTGATAGCATTGAGATCTTCATGCTCAATACTTAACTTGAGACTGGTTAAAATATTCAGGTAATCATGACGAAAGGCACGAATCTCCCCATAGAGCATTTCGACGTGTTGACTATAGGTGGCTAACTCCTGCAGTTGCCTATCTTTTTGCTCTAGAATCTCTTGTTTCAATCGTTCTTTGGACACTGCATTGAAATACAAGAGCATCATAAAAAATAAGATCAAATAAATACTATTTAACTGTTCCCGTAAAGCATCTGCATGCGGAATAGCATCCTCAAAAACCACCAGACCTACAACACTGACTAAATACACAAACATAGAAAGATCCATTGGGAGTAAGAAACGATTAAAATACTGCCGTTGAAACCCTACTTTTAAATCTGTAAAATCTAGTTTTAACAATTTAGTGATTCCTATATAAACAGGAAAGACCAGCAATTCAAGTAGAGCATCATACCAGCTGACAGATGCCTCATGAACAAGTACGATCCCTAACATTGGAAAGACATAAAAGGCTAAGAGACGCCCAATGAGACTCTCCATGACAACCGGATAGAGCCCATAAAAAATATTCAAAAGGTGTCGTATGTTACGATTTCGGTAGAAACTATAGGCAATAAATACTAAGAAATAGCCAAAAAAGCCTACCGGTGGTACAAGGGTAAAGATAATTGCAAAGAAGAAGGGGCACAAAAAGAGCCAGCGCAAGGTGAACTCTTGTCTACTGATATGACGATAGATCAGCATGCTGACGAAGAACTTTAGGTAAGACATTAGAATAGTTAACAGCAATTCTTTCTCCCTCTATTTTTTCAAAGCTTCCAGTAAGCCTCTATACTTGGTCCGTGAGATCAAGCAATTGTCTCCATTTTCAAAAAAAGCTTTCTTGGCTTCTTTATCAATCTTCGTAATATTTTGCGGATTCACCACAAAGGAGCGGTGGCACCGATACAAGCGGGGATCTGCTTTTTCGATATCGGCAATACTAGCGTAAAATTCCAAGCGCTCTTCCTGGGTGTGTAAAATGACCTTGTGAATGGCTGGAGACGTTTCAACATACAAAATCTTATTAAAAGGAACTTGTACACGCGCCATCGCACTCTCAAACGTAAAGGCATCTTGCGCAATCGTGGTCCCAGCTTGCTCCAAGGTATAGTCGATGGCTGAGCTGATTCTCTCTTTGAACTCTTCCTCACTCAGCGTTTTATCGATAAAATCCAAGGCAGCTACTTTGTACTGAAAGGTAATGGGCATGAATTCAGAGTGAGTGGTGACAAAGACAATGGTCGCATGGGGGTCTTTCTTACGAATCTCTTTTGCGATCTCCAGACCTTTTTTCTCCTCACCTTTAATCTCGATATCTAAAAAGAATAGGTGATGGGCGCCTCTCTCTGTGATAGCATCCAGCAACTGGCTTGACTTCCCAAACACTTCTGGCGCTTTGCATTGCAAGAATTTTTGACGGATGAGATCCTGCAAGACCGCTTCGATACGCGATTGTTGGATCCATTCATCTTCTAACACAAAAATCTTCAACAAAGTCCTCACTCCTTCCCCTCTACGAATATGTTCTATTTTACCATAAATGATGCCTGCTGAGCCACTCTTTCAAAAGAGACTTAATAGCCCTTCTACCTTTTCTCCTTAACAAAAAAACTCTCCCGGAGGAATCCGGAAGAGCTTGCGCAAGGGGAATTTGAAAAATATTTTTTAATATGAAAAAGGTCGATAAAATCTATGCTATGTTCAAACTCTCATTTTACTAACAGCGATATTACGATCAAGTTTTATTGTCCATAGACATGTATGTGGGAAGTTCTCCCCTTGCAACAATGTAGACCTGTGATCTACTCTTACTAGTATACACTAGAATTATTACAAAATCAGTTAATTTGTATTGCAATTTGTTGGCAAATATCCCTCTGCCTGAAAACACCGCAAATGCTTGATTCCCAAGCATCTACGCAAGTCCTCTTTAATTAGTATTTATCATTTCTGTTACAAAATTTAAAATAAAAATATTATTCCATAACAAATGAAAATCCCAAAGCACGATAAAAAAAGGCTGGGACAAAAGTCCTAGCCTCTCAATTATTTTTGGATTGTCGATCAAGACGCAGTGGTTGAGTGGGCTCTACTACGCTGATTTCATCAGCTTTTACAGCCCTA
>JAWGXY010000161.1:0-2796 GCA_032572035.1 Streptococcus parasanguinis | reverse complement strand
TGAGTGATTTCATGCGTTTTTCAACCCTGCATGAAAAAGGTTTTCTGAAGAAAACAGAGGTGGAAACAGAAAAGATCGGCCAGTTTATGGAGCAACTCATCCATAAGGCAGAGGCTTCAAAAATGACCTCGCACTACCAACTCCACCTACTCTCGCAGATCTATGAACTGCTTTATCTCATTGGAGAAATAGCTCCCAACGTACAAAAGAGCTATCTCTCTCCCACCTATCAGCTCTATCTGACCTGCAAGCATGTGATTGAGACGCATTACAATAAAGAGCACTTGAGTATTCAAGAGATCGCTGATGACCTCAATGTCCATCGCTCCTATCTGACAACTGTCTTTAAGGAGTTTCACCAGATCTCTCCCAAGGAATTCTTACACTCGGTCCGCATGCAGCGTGCCCAGCAGTTACTGACCAACACAGACGAGAGCATCAAGATTGTAGCTTACTCAGTGGGCTTTTCAGATCCCCTCTATTTTTCAAAGGCTTTTAAGGCCTATAGCCAGCTGACTCCTAGCCAATATCGCAATAAACATAAAATTTAGTAAAATTTTATTTCTTTTTACTAGTTTTTAGAGTATACTGGAAGTAGAAATCAATAAAGGATGAACTATGACAACGATTAAAGACATTGCGGAAAAAGCAGGCGTTTCTCAGGCAACGGTCTCTCGCGTCCTCAACCAGGATGCGACCTTATCTGTTGGGGAAGACACGCGCAGTCGGATTCTTCGCATCGCTGAAGACTTGCATTACCAAAAGAAAAACCGCAAAACAGGGCCTCAACCAGTTGAGGATTTTCATAAAATCGTCATCTTTGAATGGTACACGCGTGAAGAAGAATTAGATGACCTCTACTACTATGCCATTCGGATGGGGTTGGAAAAACAAGCCCAGGAATTAGGCTATGAGATCTTTCGTATCTTCAATAATGACGATTGGTCCTTGATTCAAGAGGCAGACGGCATCATCGCTCTTGGGAAATTCAGTCCCAAGACCATTCGAGATCTAGAAAGCTACAGCAAACCTCTGATCTTTGTCGATAGCAATACCCTCTATTTAGGGCATTCCTGTGTGACGACCGATCTAGAAGATTCTGTCATCACCGCTCTCGAGTATTTCCTTGAGCATGGCCACAAGGAGATCGGGCTCTTGGTCGGGCAGGAAGAGACGGCAGATGCGACACCGTTACAGATGGATCCCCGTCAACGGACCTTTCAACAGTTTCTCACGGAAAAAGGACTTTATGAGGAACGCTTTGTCTCTGTTGGGCAATTCTCGACCGAGTCGGGTTATCAGATGATGGAGCAACTGATTCAAGCATTGGGCGACGAATTGCCAACTGCCTTTTTCATGGCTAGTGATGCCTTAGCTGTTGGAGCCCTGCGGTCTCTTCAGGAGCACCAAATCGCAGTTCCTGATCGCGTCAGTCTCATTTCCTTCAATGATACATCGATTGCTAAGTATGTTTTTCCCGCTCTCTCTACAGTAACCGTCTACACAGAAGAAATGGGCAAGCAAGCTATTCAGATGTTGCGGCAGACCTTTCAAGGGACTCAACCAAGTGTTCCCTATATGGTCAAATTAGCTACCAAACTGACGATTCGAGACAGCAGTCGTTAGGAGGTCTTATGAAAACACACGAAATCCTCTTTCAAACCCTTTCTCAGGCAGATGATTATGTCAACGGGGAGCAGCTAGCAAAAGAACTAGGTGTTTCCCGCACCTCTATCTGGAAGGCCATCCAACGTCTAGAAAAAGATGGGGTCATCATCGAATCCCTCAAAAAGAAGGGCTACAAACTGGTCTCAGGCGATATTCTGCTACCTGAAGTGATCGCAAAAAATACCCAATTGACCGTTTCCTTAAATGAACAATGTAGCTCCACCCAATTGGATGCCAAATTAGGCATAGAAGCCCATCAAGAAGGCAAGGCGCTCTACCTAGCCAATTCGCAATCCGCTGGAAAGGGCCGCTTTGGTCGTGACTACTATTGCCCCGATCAAGGGGGCATCTACATGTCCCTTCATCTCAAGCCTCAACTGCCACCTGCGGAGCTCCCTCCTTATACCTTGATGGTCGCTGGAGCCATCTATAAAGCTATTAAAAACCTGACCCTGATCGATATCGATATCAAGTGGGTCAATGATATTTACTACCGCCATAAAAAAATTGGGGGAATCTTAACCGAAGCTATCACGTCCATCGAGACTGGTCTTGTCACAGATGTCATTATCGGAGTCGGTCTCAATTTAGCCATCCCTACTTTTCCAGAAGAGCTAGAAAGTAAGGCTGGTTCCTTATTTGAAGGGCCTTGTCCCATCACCCGCAATGACCTCATCAGTGAGATCTGGAAGGAATTCTTCCAAACAGATGTCGATGAACTGGTCTACCTCTATAAAGAGCGCTCCCTGGTCCTAGGACGAACTGTCACTTTTGAGCAGAACCAGCAGACCTATCAAGGCCTCGCCAAAGACATCTCTGATACCGGCCAACTCTTGGTCCAATTAGACAAGCAAGAAGAAATCTGGCTCAATAGCGGAGAAATCTCCCTCAAGCAGTGGAATCTATAAAACAGAGCTCACAACTCACAAAAGAGTCTGGGACAAAACGCTGTCTCAGACTCTTTTGTGTGAAGATATATCAAAACTTTTTAAACCAATTCTTGATATACTCTAAGCATATATCTAGTAGGAATTTGATAAATAATAATACAATTCCAATCTTCACAAACATGTAATATTTAAATGTGTCATCAAATTCATGCACACGGATCGGAAAGGTGAAGATATT
>JAWGXY010000160.1:0-2818 GCA_032572035.1 Streptococcus parasanguinis | reverse complement strand
GACTACACACCTGTTTACATGACAGGCCTTGAGGAAGTTGAGAAGGCTCAAGACCTTCATATCTTTATCCATCGCGAAAATCAGGAACCGAAAATTTCTTCCAAAGAAGAATACCAAGTGCTCTTTCTAAAGAAAAATCCCAAGATTATCTCGCTCGTCAAAGAACGGAACCCTGCTATTCAACTGATCGGCTTTAAGCTTTTAGTCGACGTTTCTTCTGAAGAGTTGATCCAGGTAGCGCGTGAAAGTCTCGTTAAAAATCATGCCAGCATGATCGTTGCTAATGATCTGACCAAGATTCAGAATGGTCAGCATCAAGCCTATCTAGTGACAGACAATCACGTCCTAGAAGCTTCTACGAAAACAGAAATCGCAGAGGCCATCCTACGTTATATCAAATAAAAAGGAACATATGAAACACATTACTTTAGCGGTTACCGGTAGTATTTCCGCCTATAAGGCTGCTGATATTACCAGCCAACTAACCAAATTGGGATTTGAAGTGAAGGTCCTCATGACTCCTTCAGCCCAAAAATTTATCACCCCTTTAACCTTGCAAGTTCTTTCAAAACATCAAGTAGGCCTCGATGTTATGATTGAAGACGATCCACAGCGGATCGAGCACATCGACATTGGGAAAGAAACTGACCTCTTTCTTGTAGCGCCGGCCAGTGCCAATACCATTGCTAAATTGGCTATGGGACTGGCAGATAATATGGTCACAAGCACAGCTCTAGCCTTGCCTCAAAGGACTAAAAAATTACTGGCCCCTGCTATGAATACAAAAATGTTAGAACATCCCGCTACCCAACGAAATCTAAAGCTCTTACAAGACTATGGTTACCAGATTATCCAACCTCGTGATGCTGTTCTTGCTTGTGGGGACAAAGGTGCTGGAGCTCTAGCGCCTGTAGAAACTATTGTAGAAACTGTTAAGGAGAATTGTTTATGAGAAAATCATCTTCTATTTCACGAATTGCCATCTTTTTTGCGGTGATGATCACCATTCACTTTGTGACATCCTTCATTCTGCAATTCGTTCCATCAGGCATTCAACCAACCTTGGTTCATATTCCTGTCGTGATCGCATCTATCATATACGGTCCTCGAACAGGTGCTATTTTGGGACTGCTCATGGGACTCTTTAGCCTCACCATGAATACCTTGGTTTTAACACCAGCCAGCTATCTCTTTAGTCCCTTTGTCCCTCACGGGAACCTCTATTCGCTTCTCATTGCCATAGTCCCTCGGATTCTCATCGGGGTAACCCCTTACTTCGTCTATCGTTGGATTCGCAATCGTACAGGACTTGTTATTGCTGGAATTGTCGGCTCCATGACCAATACTGTTTTCGTTTTAAGCGGAATTTACTTCTTCTTTGGTAACAGTTTTGGAGGGGGAATTCAAAATTTCCTTGGCTTGATTGTGTCTACTAACTCACTCATCGAAGTCATTGCGACAGTCCTCATTACTAGTGCAGTCGTTCCATCTCTTGAAAAATTAAAATAATCTTCCAAGCCAAGACAGATCTGTCTTGGTTTTTTTGATGGTTGAATTCCTCTATTTTTTTGAAAAGATTTACAATTATAGCTAGAATTTTCTGAAAAAATCTGCTATAATGAAAGCGATTAAATATAACACAAAAAGGAGACGCTTGCATGACCTATCAAGAAAACTACCAAAAATGGCTCGACTTTGCTGAATTACCAGCTTACCTTCGTGATGAGTTGGTCGCAATGGATGAAAAAACAAAAGAAGATGCCTTCTATACCAACCTTGAATTCGGTACAGCTGGTATGCGTGGATTAATCGGTGCTGGTACCAACCGTATTAATATCTATGTTGTTCGCCAAGCAACTGAAGGGTTGGCCCAATTAATCGACTCAAAAGGTGAGGAAGCGAAGAAACGCGGTGTTGCGATCGCCTACGACAGCCGTCACTTCTCTCCTGAGTTTGCTTTTGAATCTGCTCAAGTTTTGGCTGCACACGGAATCAAATCTTATGTATTTGAAAGCCTACGTCCAACACCTGAATTGTCATTTGCTGTTCGTCATCTCCACACATTTGCTGGGATTATGGTAACCGCTAGCCACAACCCTGCTCCGTTTAATGGATATAAGGTATATGGTGAAGACGGTGGACAAATGCCACCTGCAGATGCCGATGCTTTGACAGATTACATCCGTGCTATCGAAAATCCTTTCACTGTACAATTGGCTGACCTTGAAGAAAGCAAAGCTAGTGGCTTGATTGAAGTTATCGGTGAAAACGTCGACGCTGAATACTTGAAAGAAGTGAAAGGCGTTAACATCAACCAAGACTTGATCAATGAATACGGTCGCGACATGAAGATTGTCTACACACCACTTCATGGTACTGGTGAAATGTTGGCTCGTCGTGCTCTTGCCCAAGCTGGATTTGAAGCTGTTCAAGTTGTTGAGGCTCAAGCCGTTCCAGATGCTGACTTCTCAACTGTTAAATCTCCAAACCCTGAAAACCAAGCTGCTTTTGCTCTTGCTGAAGAACTTGGCCGCGAAGTGGATGCTGACGTCTTGGTTGCAACGGACCCAGATGCTGACCGCCTTGGTGTTGAAATCCGCCAACCAGATGGTTCTTACCTCAACCTTTCTGGTAACCAAATCGGAGCGATCATTGCTAAATACATTCTTGAAGCTCACAAAACAGCTGGTACCCTTCCTGCCAATGCTGCCCTCTGTAAATCCATCGTATCAACTGAGTTGGTGACTAAGATTGCAGAAAGCTACGGCGCAACTATGTTTAACGTCTTGACTGGTTTCAAATTTATCGGTGAAAAAAT
>JAWGXY010000159.1:0-3202 GCA_032572035.1 Streptococcus parasanguinis | reverse complement strand
AACAATATTTTGAATCATAAAACACCTCATTCAAATATATTTTTGAATGTATTCTAACATTAACCTTTGTAGATGTCAACTTAAAATCCACCAATTAATAATTGCATGTCAATATTTGTATTGTGAAACTAGTTTCAGAAATATATAGTCTTAAAGTATGTCCACTGCCAATGGTTTTTTCAATATTTAAAAGGAGAGAACCAATTTGGTCCTCTCCAGGGTATAATTTTCCACCAACCCACTACAGTTGACAAAGAACCGTTATTCTCAAATGAGACAACTCCTTTTAGTTTTTATAACCTCAGCTTCTCGGTCTCTTACCTACTTTTAATAGAAAGACTACGAAGGACGATTCTTAAAGTAGTCAGATTGTGCAATATCGAAAGATTAGATGGGCTTAACCAATTTAACAACCCAAATCCAATTAAACTTCCATTTATTACAACTGTTTCTTGAATATTTCTTTGAATTAATTTCTGCAACGATTCAGATAAAGAATTCAATTCCTCGAAGAAATCTAAACGATTATCTAATAATAAAATATCACTCATCTGCTTAGAAATATCAGCACTTTCATTCATCACAACCCCAATATCTGCAAGCGTCAAGGCAGCAGAGTCGTTTAACCCGTCTCCAACCATCAAAATAGTTCGGCCAGCTTTCTGTAATTCCTGAACCAACTGAAACTTACCATCTGGTTTTAAATCAGTATAAACGTTGTCAAATGGCAGATCTTTAACCAACTCTTCTGTTCTAGCCAACGTATCACCAGTTGCCAGAATCAGTTTTTTCCCTTGGCGCTTTAGCTTTTTCAATGCAACTTTCGCCTCGCTTCTCAAGGGAGTGTGGATACAAAACATCCCAATTAATTCTTTCTTATAAGCCAAAAACAATAAATTGTAATGAGTCTTATATTGCTCAATCAAGGCCAGCTGCTCAGAACTAATTCTTACCTGTTCGTCTTGCATTAGTACATAATTTCCAATGACAACCGATTGACCATCAATTTGCGATTTAATCCCTTTGCTTGCAACATACTGAAGCTTGCCATGCATTTCTTCGTGTTCAATGCCTTCAATTTCAGCTTGTTTAACAATTGCATTGGCAATAGGATGATAGATATGTTCCTCCAAACATGCACTTATTCTTAAAATATCTTTCTCAGTATAATCTCCGAAAGGAAGAACCTTTTCAACCAAAGGATAACTCGTCGTGATGGTACCCGTTTTATCAAACAAGAAAGTATCCACTTCCAGATATTTTTCTAATACATCACCATCTTTAATAACCATTTCTCGATTTAGACCTTCCTTTATGGCCGTAAGGTAGGCTACAGGTGTGGATATTTTTAGAGCACATGAAAAATCCACCAATAAAAAGGAAATGGCTTTTGAAAACGAACCTGTTAACAGATAAGTCAAACCAGCACCTAAGAAGTTATATTTTACAACCTTGTCTGCCATCCTAATAAAATGACGTTGTTTTGTCTTCTTACTCTCTTCAGATTTTTTCATCAGATTGATGAGTTGCAAAATACGACTGTTTATCTGATTATCAGTCACACGAATTCTTAACTCTCCTGTTTCCAAAACAGTATTCGCACATACAGAATCTCCCTCTTTCTTTTCAACAGGGAAGCTCTCTCCAGTCAAGGAACTCTCATTGACCATGCCTAATCCTGAAACCACTTGGCCGTCAAACAAGATTTCATTACCTTGGGAGACAACTAATACATCACCTACTTGAACATCAGAACTCTTGATGCTGATGACCATGTCTCCCCGCACTAAGAAAACATCACTTTCTTTAGCAAGAAGGCTTTGTTCCAAATCTGTTGCTGTTTTTTTTAAAGACCACTGATCCAGATGATTACCCAAATCAAGCATAAACATGATGTTGCTAGCTGTCTTGGATTGGTTCATAAACAAGGACAACAAAATGGCCGAACAGTCCAAGACCTCCATGGTTAGTTCCTTGCGCGCTAAAGTTTGATAGGCTTCTTTGACATAACCCAAAGCCTGATAACAAGTCCAAATATAACGAATAGGGTAGGGTACAAAACTTCGAAACAGCAAACGCTTAATCGCTGCACCCGATACAATTGAATAAGCACTCTCTTCTCTACGAATGGGAAGAGTCATCAAGTCCGAAACTTTCCCCTTGTCAATTTTTTTTAAAAAGGCCTCTGCATTTTCTAATACAGAGAAGCCTTCTTTCATACGTAGAGTAAAGTGCTGCTGATCCATATAAAACTGAATAGAGTCGATCCCTTTTTCATCTTTAGCCAAGGAACGAAGATAATCTTGAATATCCAAGGTCAGTGAAAACGAGGACGATAATCGGATATGTTGATATCCTCTGTGTAGCACTTTAAAAGACATATTATTCACCTGTCAGGCTATCTAATTGTTCTTCTTTCTTTTCCTGTTCGTATAAATATTTAGCGTCTTGTAAAACATCATCACCGTGTTGTTTTACAACAGAAACAGATGCATCCAGTCCATCTTTCAATTTGTAAGCTTTAGCCAAGGCCTTAGAATAGCCTTTCTTAGCTTCTTTACTTGCTAAGACTTTCAAGCCAAGCGTCCCAAATGCTACCCCTCCTAAGAAGAGAGATGATTTTTTCGCAACTTTTGCGACGTTTAATACTTCTTTTAACATGTTTATTTCCTCCTTGTAACTATTGTAGCGAAAAATGACAGCAAAAGCAATTGCTGATATCTGATATATAGATAAAATTCTCTATACTGATATTTAATTATATTATGATGAAAACAATATACTTTATTTTTTGATACTGTAAATAATTATGTGTAAACACTTAAGTAGAGTTACGGAGTGTTAATTAAATAAGCTTTCAAGTGTATCAGAACATTGACCAAACCCTTTATGGATTCGTTGACTTTGCTTGAAATTATAATCTTCAAACAACGTAACTAAGTAACGTTCCAGAGCCTCCTCATTAGGAAAAAGAACCTTCTTTTTCGTTTGATGTTTGATTTCTTTGTTAAGAGACTCAATGAGGTTTGTCGAATACATGCTGTGCCAAATCTGGTAGGGAAACTGATAAAAAGTTAAAAGATTATCCGTCTTCTCCAGACTTTCCATGACTTTCCTATACTTTTGTTTCCATTCGGCGAGAAAGTCCTCTAAAGCTTGTCCTGCCATTTCTAAATTTTCAGCACGATAAATCATTATAAAT
>JAWGXY010000158.1:0-3205 GCA_032572035.1 Streptococcus parasanguinis | reverse complement strand
CAAACGGGGCAACAGTTTAATCTGTCAGCTATTCCAGGGATCAAGGTGGACAAACACTCGACTGGTGGTGTCGGAGACAAGGTGACCTTGGTCTTGGTGCCTTTGGTTGCAAGTTTTGGTGTGCCGGTTGCTAAAATGAGCGGTCGTGGCTTAGGCCACACGGGTGGAACCATCGATAAGTTGGAATCCATTAAAGGCTTCCAGATTGAACGGACTCAAGAGGAATTTATACAGCAGGTGCAGGAGATCGGCTTATCGGTCATTGGTCAATCCGACCAACTTGTAAAAGCAGACAAACTCTTGTATGCTCTGCGTGATGTAACGGCGACAGTGGATACCATTCCTTTGATTGCTAGCTCCGTCATGAGTAAGAAAATTGCTGCTGGTGCGGATGCCATTCTTTTGGACGTGACGGTAGGCGAGGGTGCCTTTATGAAGAATATTGAGGATGCTCGTCGCTTAGCCCGTACCATGGTGGATCTTGGAAATGCAGTGGGTCGGAAAACCATCGCTGTCATTACAGATATGAGCCAACCTTTGGGAACTAGCATTGGCAATCGTTTAGAGATTTTGGAAGCCATGGATATTCTGAAAGGGCAGGGGCGTGCTGATGTCACAGAGTTTATTTGTGAATTGGCGCAAATCATGTTGAAATTGGCCAATGTAGATCAATCGATTGAAGCCATCCATGAACACTTGAACAATGGTCAGGCTTTAGCGAAGTTTGAAGAAATGGTTGTGGCTCAAGGTGGAGACTTAGAGGATTTGCACCGTCCTGTCAAAGTGGCTCAGGTCCTTGAAGTAACAGCGGATCAAGATGGCGTCATTGCAGCTTTACCTGCCATGGAGTTTGGCTTGTTTGCTATGCGCCTGGGTGCTGGTCGTGCAGTCAAATCGGATCCCCTCGATTATGAAACAGGAATTGTGTTTGACAAAAAAGTGGGAGAGCACGTCAAAAAAGGGGAACGCATTGCCCGTATTTTCATGAATGAAAAAATTTCACAAGAAAGCGTTACAGAATTCAAAAAAAATGTTAAAATACTAGAAAGGGCTGAAAGCGTTAAAGAAATTATTGAAATAATATCTTAAGCAGCTCAGGAGATTGTATGAAGTTAAATAAATATATCGATCACACTCTTTTAAAACCAGATGCGCAACAAGAACAGATCGAAAAGCTGATCGAAGAAGCTAATGCTTATGATTTTGCGAGTGTCTGTGTGAACCCGACATGGGTGAATTTTGCGGCTGAGGGCTTGCGCGATTCAGACGTTAAAGTTTGTACCGTCATTGGTTTTCCTTTGGGAGCAAATACACCATTTGTCAAAGCGTGTGAAACAAAAAATGCTATTCAAAACGGTGCCGATGAGATTGACATGGTCATTAATATCGGGGCTCTTAAGTCTAAGAATTTAGCACTAGTTGAGGAAGATATCCAAGCTGTAGTCGAAGCAAGCGGTGATAAGCTGGTCAAAGTCATCATTGAGACTTGTCTTTTAACAGATGATGAAAAGATTGTTGCTTGCCAAATTGCTAAGTCAGCTGGCGCAGACTTTGTGAAGACTTCAACTGGCTTTTCAACTGGAGGAGCAACGGTAGAAGATGTGGCCTTAATGCGTCAAACTGTTGGACCCGACATGGGTGTTAAAGCTTCTGGTGGTGCTCGCTCTTATGAAGATGCTCTTGCTTTTATCGAAGCTGGTGCGACCCGTATCGGGACTTCTTCTGGTGTAGCCATCATGGAAGGAAAGGTGGCTCATGGCGACTACTGAGTTGATTGACTTAGCAGTTGAAGTGAGTAAACAAGCCTATGTGCCATACTCTCATTTCCCAATTGGAGCTGTACTGCTAACGAAGGATGGAGAAATCTATACAGGTGTCAATATCGAAAATGCCAGTTTTGGTTTGACCAACTGTGGAGAACGGACAGCCATTTTTAAAGCTGTTTCTGAAGGAGCTCGTGAGTTTCAAGAGCTCATTATCTACGGGCAAACAGAAAAGCCCATCTCTCCATGTGGTGCTTGTCGCCAGGTCATGGCTGAATTTTTTGAGCCAGACCTTCCTGTAACCTTAGTATCTAAAGATAAATCGACGGTCGTGATGACGGTCAAGGAATTACTTCCATATTCCTTTACAGACTTGACTTAATGGGTCTGTGAGGCGGTCTTTTGACCCTTTCAATACTTCGCAACAATGTTGCACAATAATTTAGGAGGTTCAGTAATGAACAAGAAACAATGGCTAGGCCTTGGTCTAGTAACTGTCGCTGCTATCGGACTTGCAGCATGTGGAAATCGTGCGTCTAAAAAAGATAGCGCTAACTCAGAATCTAAAACAGATTTGAAAGCTGCTATCATTACCGATACTGGTGGTGTGGATGACAAATCATTCAACCAATCTGCTTGGGAAGGTTTGCAAGCTTGGGGTAAAGAAAACGGTCTTTCTAAAGGGAACGGATTTGACTACTTCCAATCAACAGATGAATCTCAATATGCGACAAACCTTGATGAAGCTGTTTCTAACGACTACAAATTGATCTTTGGTGTTGGTTTTGCCTTGAGCGACTCTGTTAAAAAAGCTGCAAAAGACAACGAAGATGTGAACTATGTCATCATCGATGACCGTATTGAAGGACAAAAGAACGTAGCATCTGCTGTTTATGCCGATAACGAAGCTGGTTACCTTGCTGGTATCGCTGCTGCAAAAACTACAAAAACTAAACAAGTTGGTTTTGTAGGTGGTATGGAAAGTGAAGTTATCACTCGTTTCCGCGCTGGATTTGAAGCTGGTGTTAAATCTGTTGACCCATCTATCAAAGTTCAAGTAGACTACGCTGGTTCGTTCGGTGACTCTGCTAAAGGTAAAACAATTGCTGCTGCACAATACGCTGCAGGTGCAGACGTTATCTACCAAGTAGCTGGTGGTACTGGTGCAGGTGTCTTCTCTGAAGCTAAAGACTTGAACGAGAAGAAAAATGAAGACGAAAAAGTTTGGGTTCTTGGTGTTGACCGTGACCAAAAAGCTGAAGGTGAATACACTTCTAAAGATGGTAAAAAATCTAACTTTGTATTGGCTTCAAGCTTGAAGAAAGTCGGAGAATCTGTAAAAGACTTGGCTAAGAAAACTGCTGACGGTAAATTCCCTGGCGGTAAAGTGATTACTTATAGCTTGAAAGATGGTGGAGTTGATTTGACAACTGACAACCTTT
>JAWGXY010000157.1:0-3211 GCA_032572035.1 Streptococcus parasanguinis | reverse complement strand
ATACCACTACTAATGCTAACAAGATATCTGTATGGAAAGCAATGCCAACTAAGAATATCGCAATTAAGGAAATCGGTAAGATATAATTGCTTAACTTAATGATAATTTCATAGTTTTCCTCGTAGCTAATCTGCTTTTCTGCTTCATCCATCATACTCATCATAAATTCACGCACTTCCTTGGCATTGGCATTGCGGGGAATCGGTTTTCCATAAATCAGATGGAAGGTCTTGCGAAAGAAGATATCCGATAGGAAAAATAGGGCAATCAAGACAAGAAAGAGATAGAGCATGGTAAAGTCTCCAAAGATAAAAGCCATGTCCCCAGCGCCAGGTCTATCTAAGTCGACCAATTGACTATAAAAAATGACGAATAAAAAGTAGGGCAAGATCATGATGCCTTTAAAAATGGTCGCTAAGCCATATAGTTTTTTCTTTTGAATGTCATAGTGATAGGCTTCATCATCGTCTTCTATTTGGAGCATCTTTTGATGGACTTTTCTCGCGCACATCAGTAAGGTTATCGTGAGTATAAATGCGACTAAGAATAAAACTGCTGAGCCCAAAAGGAGTACTTCTTTACTAAAGAAGGATTGGATTTCTAGGGGCTTTTCGTATCCAAACATTTCTGTCAAAAATCCGATAACTCCTCCGATCAAGCCGGAAACTGTAATGATACCTACATTTCTCCAAAAACGGTAACGAGGGGTTCGTTCTTGTTGTTGCTTTTTCATTGTTATTCCTCTTCCTCCACTAGACTAAAGACATTTTCCACAGGTTCCTTGAAAATCTGGGCGATGGTGATGGCAATGATAACCGAAGGGGTGTATTCACCCCGCTCCAAGAGACTGATAGACTGGCGCGAGACCCCTGCTAGCTTGGCTAGTTCTGATTGGTTGAGCCCATCACGCGCCCTCAGCTCTTTCAATCGATTTTTTAAGATCATGGCTTTCGCCTCCTATAGCTGAACATCTTGAATATCTTCGATGCGAACTAATTTGGTTTCTCTTTGTTGTTTATTATTCACACGAGTCAGTTTGACCCAATCTTCATCAATATCCAAAATTTCATACTCGGCTCCAAAACCATCTACAGTAACAGTGACCGTTTGGCCTTTCAATTCTTCTAGAAGTCTAGACATGTCTTGATTTCCTTTCACTTGTTTTTCTAATCGTCTAATGCGTTTGTTCAACCTTTTTATCTTCTTTTCTGAGCTTGCATAAATGATAACCAGAAAAGGGATAAATAGAATCCATATGGCTCCCATAAGAAAACCTCTCCTTCTTTCAACTAAAAACATTGTAACACTTCTTTTTCTTTTTGACAAGTATTTTTGTCAAAAAAATAAAAATATTTGTCAAAAATAGCAGGATGATTGACATAGATATTTTGAGGTAAGAAATAAAAGGCCCGCATTTGCGCACCTTTTGACGATCCTTTTCTCCCTGCTATGAATCTGAAAAGATTTCAATAGTAAGAAATATAACTTTGGTTACTACAAGATAATCTTACACGTGTTTAATCTCGATGAAGTCTAAACTAGTAGGACTGGGCTAGCTCAGATCATTTTCATCATCCTTGTTCCCTGCATCTTCCACAAGCCACAGCAAAGTAATGATCAACTCATCAGCTTAAAAAACTTATCCACCACTCATATCTAGGAGGTTTTCATGTCAACCATTATCATTGCCATCATTTTATTTGGGCTCGCCTTTCTAGGATTTCGCCATTATCTCAAGGGAAAAGGATCCTGCGGAGACTGCGAGTGTTCCTGTCCCATCAAAGACGAGATGCATCAATCGCATCGGCATTAGTAAAGAATGGGTGTGTACCAGAAATCAGAAAAGCAAAAAACCATTGGTCAATTGAACCAATGGTTTTTATTTACTCATTACTCTTGAATCGCATTCATATCCAATTGATGAGGTGGCTTTATTTCCTGTACCTTATTAAAATCACGGTATCCAAACTCAAAATGGTCCTCATTAGTAATACTTTGGTCTTTTTTAGAATCCTTTATTTTCGTATAAATAACAATTCTTGCTTCGCTTGGAGTCACTTCAACTTTAGTTTCTGACTTTTCCTTCTTAGCGACAAGCTCGATTTCTAGTTTGATTGATTGAATATCATTATTTTCATTTGAGTACAACTTACTTTCAATCATCGTCTGGATTAACTCATTGAATAAAGGAATATTCTTTTTAGCATCACCTTTATATTTTAGATATAGATAACCATTATCTTCAGTCATACTAAATTTATCCTTATAAGCCTCGTAGAGTTTCAGATAAACATCACTTCTACCAATCTCAGGTTCTTTGTAATCAGTTGCTTTTTTCCATTTCCATTTCCAAGGTCCCTTTTGAAAAAGATCCTGTGAATACTCTCCCAAGTATACCGTCCCTCTCCCAGGTGAATAAACGACATATTCACTTGGAACTACAAATGGTTTTCCAATTCTAAGTTCATTTTCTTTGACTTTTTCAGGATCCTCCTCGTCATTCTTTCCTGTAGCGTATATTTCACGCAATGTCAGAGTATCAAATTGAATTTTACCTTCACGATACACAATTTCATTGCGGGATTGGTCTGCTGGCTTAGAAATAGAACCCGCAATATACTTTCTATAGAATCCACTAGAATATTCTGTACTCTTTGCTTCTCGCAAACTCTGGATATATTGGTCTACTACAGAGCTTGCTTCTCCCTCATTTGTTTTTGACGGCCCCTGTTGTGGATGCTTACTTGCTACAGCTCTTGCTTGCTCTTCCTTTAGACTTGAAGTTGTTTTCTGTTGACAGGCAACAAGGGGCAAGCAAAGAGCTATCGCACATATCATCAGAAATTTTTTTCTTTTATTTTGCATGATTATGATCCTTTTTCATTGTTTAAATCGAAATGTTCAGTATTTTGTTCAAAATCTTCAGGTTCTTCTACCCTCACACCAGTGTTTTGGTTAGAATAGGTGATCTTACTCGTTAAATCCATGGTTTTCTTTGCAGTTTCGCCATGAGAGGTATATGTGATTGATAAGGGTTTAAAACTATCCTTAGAAACTGAAAGAGCAACCTTGAAATATCCTTTTACCTTTGTGTCGGCAAACCCATAAAAAGCTGTAGTTCCTCCTAGGAAAATTGGTCTACTGATACTAATCATATTTTTTACATCATCTGTTTGATAATAAAGTACATAAGCATCCTTTTTTTCCGTAA
>JAWGXY010000156.1:0-3269 GCA_032572035.1 Streptococcus parasanguinis | reverse complement strand
AAACTATAGCCAGATGGACAAAAAATGAGCTTGAGACCACCCCAAACTCATCCACTCAGTTGCTTAGTATAGCAATTCATAAATTTCCATTGCAATTAAATCAATGCTGTCAAAAGTATAGGTTTCACGCGCTTCAACATCACGAAGTGTAAAGGTTGAACCTTCTTCTTCATTGTGGTTGTAGGCTACTTCAGCGACAACAACACCGTCACGTTCAAAATTACGTTTTAAGTTTCCACCATCTTTTGTCATCGTCTCCAAACGGTTGATAATCCGTACTAAATGTGATTCCATTTTATTTCTCCTCTTTACTTTCTACTCTCCTATTTTATCATAAAAGAGAAAGCTCTTCCAATAAAAATTCACATTTTTCCATTGATTTGCTTTCTTCAGTATTCCTAAGCGACATTTCGTAGCAAATTCTTGCAAACTTCTAGAATACTGATATAATGAAACTATAAATCTTTGACTATTTTTGACCTTTTAAAAATAGGCTATTCTCTTGATGGAAGACCATCAAAACCCTACTGTGAGGTATGTATATGCTTTGTCAAAATTGTAAAATAAATGAATCAACCATCCATTTATATACAAATGTAAATGGACGTCAGCAACAAGTAGACCTCTGTCAAAATTGCTATAAAATTATGAAAACAGACCCAAATAACAGCTTCTTGAAAGGCATGACCCAACGGAGTCAACTGACTGGAGACCCCTTCGAAGATTTCTTCAATAACCTTGGAAACTTCCAAAGTCCACAAGAACCTCAAACACCTCCAACTCAATCTGGAGGCAGTTATGGAGGTGGCGGTTACGGCCAAAACAATAACCGTAACGGCAGTCAAGACCCCCGTCAAGCTCGTCCTCAAAAGCCTAAAGGACTATTAGAAGAATTCGGTATCAATGTCACAGAAATTGCCCGCAAAGGGGATATTGACCCTGTCATCGGCCGTGATGAAGAAATTATCCGTGTCATCGAAATTCTCAACCGTCGAACCAAGAACAATCCGGTTCTGATCGGAGAACCTGGGGTCGGAAAAACTGCCGTTGTGGAAGGCTTGGCCCAAAAAATCGTCGACGGAGACGTTCCTCATAAATTGCAAGGAAAAGAAGTCATCCGCCTGGACGTCGTTAGCCTCGTTCAAGGCACAGGTATTCGTGGTCAATTCGAAGAGCGCATGCAAAAATTAATGGATGAAATTCGTCAACGTGAAGATGTGATTCTTTTCATCGACGAAATCCATGAAATTGTTGGCGCAGGATCTGCTGGCGAAGGCAATATGGACGCTGGAAATATCCTCAAACCAGCCTTGGCGCGTGGTGAACTCCAATTGGTCGGTGCTACTACCCTCAATGAATACCGCATCATTGAAAAAGATGCGGCCTTGGAACGTCGGATGCAACCCGTTAAGGTCGATGAGCCAACGGTTGAAGAAACCATCACCATCCTCAAAGGCATCCAGAAAAAATACGAAGACTACCACCACGTTCACTATACAGACGGGGCTATCGAAGCGGCAGCTATTCTTTCAAACCGCTACATCCAAGATCGCTTCCTGCCAGACAAGGCCATTGATTTGTTGGATGAAGCCGGGTCTAAAATGAACCTGACTCTGAACTTCGTGGATCCAAAAGTTATCGATCAGCGCTTGATTGAAGCCGAAAACCTCAAAGCTCAAGCAACCCGTGAAGAAGACTTTGAAAAAGCAGCCTACTTCCGTGACCAAATCGCGAAATACAAGGAAATGCAAGGACAACATGTCACAGATCAGGAGACTCCTGTCATCAGTGAAAAAACCATTGAGCATATCGTTGAACAAAAGACCAATATTCCTGTTGGTGATTTGAAAGAAAAGGAACAGTCTCAATTGATCAATCTGGCTTCTGATTTGAAAGCCCATGTGATCGGTCAAGATGATGCAGTGGATAAAATTGCGAAAGCCATTCGACGCAATCGTGTCGGCCTAGGATCGCCAAATCGTCCAATCGGAAGCTTCCTTTTTGTCGGACCAACCGGTGTCGGGAAGACCGAATTGTCTAAACAATTGGCGATTGAACTCTTTGGTTCTGCAGACAATATGATCCGCTTTGATATGAGCGAATACATGGAAAAACACAGCGTAGCGAAACTAGTCGGAGCTCCTCCGGGCTATGTGGGCTACGATGAAGCTGGACAACTAACTGAAAAGGTACGCCGCAATCCATACTCTCTCGTTTTGCTAGATGAAGTTGAAAAAGCCCATCCAGACGTCATGCACATGTTCCTCCAAGTCTTGGATGATGGCCGTCTGACAGATGGTCAAGGCCGCACCGTCAGCTTTAAAGATACCATTATCATCATGACCTCTAATGCTGGAACCGGCAAAGCTGAGGCCAATGTTGGTTTTGGAGCGGCTCGCGAAGGACGCACCAACTCTGTACTTGGAGAACTCGGTAACTTCTTTAGCCCCGAATTCATGAACCGTTTTGATGGCATCATTGAATTCCAACCTCTATCAAAAGAAAACCTGCTTCAAATCGTTACCCTCATGCTCGATGAAGTCAATCAACGTCTCGCACAAAATGAGATTCATCTGGACGTCACAGAGAAGGTGAAAGAAAAATTGGTCGATCTGGGATACGATCCAAAAATGGGGGCCCGCCCACTCCGTCGTACCATCCAAGACTATATCGAAGATGCTATTACTGATTATTACCTGGAACATCCAAGTGAAAAACAACTCAAAGCCGTCATGACCAGCAATGGGAAAATCTCTATCAAGTCTGCTCACAAACCAGTTGAACAGACTTCAGAATCATAATCAGTAAATGTACATTCAGAGACTGGAAAATCCAGTCTCTTTCTTTTTTTCCTCCAGATTTTTGCTAAAAAATATGATATAATGATGAAAAAATAAGAAAAGAGAAAACCATGACCATTCCAAGTTTTGGTGAAAAGAAACAAGATGTTGCGTATGTGAACCGATACGGTGTCTACGCTGTTATTCCCAATAAGGATCAGGATCAGATCATCCTCGTTCAAGCTCCAAATGGGGCTTGGTTCTTACCTGGCGGGGAAATCGAGGCGGGTGAAGATCACTTGCAAGCTCTGAAACGGGAACTGATCGAAGAATTAGGCTTTACTGCTATTTTAGGGCGATACTATGGCCAAGCAGACGAGTATTTTTATTCTAGCCACCGGGATACCTACTACTACAATCCTGCCTATATTTATGAAGTCGTCGACTACACAGAAACTCAAAAACCACTGGAAGATTTTAACAATCTCT
>JAWGXY010000155.1:0-3334 GCA_032572035.1 Streptococcus parasanguinis | reverse complement strand
GGCTACTTGATACTGTTTGTCCTGCAAATCACTTGAAACAAATTCTTCTGGATCCACAGTCCCGTTGGCAATTTTTCGAAGAGCTGCATTTAGGACATCTGACACCGAAATTTTTTGATCTGCAAGCACCTCTTTTGTTTTCTGGTAAAACATCGCATCTGCTCGAAAATTCACTGCTTTCGTGTTTGCCATTTCTACCTCTCCTTTGTACATACAATTTGTATATACATTCTACCATATAAATGAGAAGGGATTCAAGTGAAAAATGGATTCCTCTTTCACTAAATAAAAGTTGTAAGAGATAAGAAATCTGAGTGCGTAATTGGTGACAAATAGTTTTAAACTGAAAAAGGTGATAGATTGTTCTTTCTATCACCTTGTGTTTGCTATTGATCATCTTGTAATTGTACTTTTCTTTTCTAAATCACGACACATACCCATCAATAATATTCTAAAGGCTAGGAATTATGTCAATATTTTGGACTTATTTTGTCACATGCTTCTTTTTTTCTATGACCTCTCTTTCTTTTCTCGAAAATGAAAAAGTTTTTGTCAAGCAAATTTTTTAAAATAATCTTGTTCATGACCTTACGTAACGATGTATAATAGGTATGAGGAGGAGGGTAATGATGGCTAAATATAGAGCAATTCCGGAAGGATTTATGACAGTTGGGCAACTTGCTAAGAAAATGGGGGTTACCGTCCGTACTTTACAATACTATGATAAAGAAGGGGTGCTTTCCCCATCGGCAGAAAGTGAGGGAGGTCGCAGGCTTTATACCGATAAAGACTTAGTGCTACTCCATCAGATATTGTCTTTAAAATCAATAGGTTTTTCTCTCAAGGATATAAAGGGGCGTTTGATCTCTTTGAAAACACCTGATGATGTTGCCAATGCTCTTACAGAGCAAGCAGATACTATTCGTAAAAATATAGAACAACTTAAGGATTCTTTGGTCGCAATAGAGCAGCTAAAGGTAGAAGTTTTACAAATACAGACGGTCAATTTTAAGAAGTATGCAGACATCATCGTCAATCTACAGATGAAGAATGACTCCTACTCTCTTATCAAGCGCTTTGATGATGATACGCTCGACCAGATACGCAGTCGATTTGACAAGAAAAGCGGACTAGACTTTATGGACAGATTGAACCGCCTAAGTGATCAAATCGTAGAGCTTCAAAAAGAAAACATACCAGCCGAAAGCGAACAAAGCCAACAGGTTGTGAAAGAATACTGGGGCTTGATTATGGAGTTTACGAATGGTGATATGAGCATGCTTCCTAAGTTGATGGAAGTTGGTACTATTGACACCGCCTCAAACGCTTGGGAAGAAAAGCAAAAAATCGTCAATGACTATATAGGACCCGCCCTACAAGTCTATTTTTCAAGGCTTGGAACAAATCCCTTTGAGGAGGTAGAACCATGAAAGACGCAATAGAGGTTTCTGGATTAAAGAAAAGTTATGGTAGCAATATGGTTCTTAGAGGTCTCGATTTTCAAATCAAACAAGGAGAAATCTTTGCTCTGCTCGGAGTGAACGGAGCTGGTAAAACAACCACGCTTGAATGTATCGAAAGCCTGAGAAAATATGACGAAGGCACTATAATTGTAAACGGGAAAACCGGAATTCAACTACAGTCCTCCTCTCTACCCATCCACATCAAACCGATGGAAGCTATAAAGCTCTTTGCAAAATGGAATCATACATACATTAATGATGCTATGCTAAAGGCCCTTGGCATAAAAGAAATGAAGGAGTCGCAATACATAGAATTATCCACCGGTCAAAAAAGAAGATTACATCTTGCTCTTGCACTTATCAGTAATCCGGATATTATTTTTCTCGATGAACCGACAGCGGGACTTGATGTTGAAGGAAGACTATCCCTCCATGAACAAATCCGAAAGCTCAAATCACAGGGCAAGACAATTGTTTTGGCAAGCCACGATATGGCCGAAGTTGAAACCTTATGTGACCGCATTGCTATTTTGAATAGTGGAAAGATTGTCTTTTGTGGTACTCCTTCAGAACTGACAGACAGGTTGGGAAGAAAATATTTCATCCATTTAAAGACCCGGGACGGAGAAGAATCTTTTGAAACAGATACGATCGAGGACACTTTGATTTCATTATTGGAAGAATGCAAACAGAAACATATCCAAATACTGGATATTAAGGTGGATCGTGGCACACTGGAGCAGCATTTCATCGAAATGGCAAGGAGGGGATCGGAATGAATGGTTTTTTATATAGCCTAGCATTACAGTGGAAATTGGACATACGAAGTAAGTCTCTCTTGGTTACTTACTATATTGTACCGCTTATTTTCTTTCTTCTCATGGGTGGTATTTTTACTTCCGTTATGCCTGAAATGGGTAGTACACTCATACAGTCAATGATTGTCATGAGTGTTTCCATGGGGGCCTTTCTCGGCTTACCGCCTTCCTTGATTGAAACATACGGAAGCGACATAAAAAAGATTTATAAAGCAAATGGTGTGCCTATTCACTTAGGATTGGTGACCATGCTTCTCTCTGCCTTTGTTCATTTGATAATGACCTGCATAGTGATCCTACTACTTGCTCCAATTTTATTTAAAGCAAGTCTACCAAGTCAACTTCCCCTATTCTTTCTCGCACTGGCCATCTACATTTTCGTATCGTTAAGTATCGGAAGTATGCTGGGCCTTACTGTAAAAAATCAAGCAAAGCTTACCATGATAGCGCAACTTGTCTTTTTACCCTCAATTATGCTTTCAGGAATCATGTTTCCTAGCAACTTACTACCTGATTTTCTTCAAGCAATCGGGCGTCTTTTCCCAGCCTTTTGGGGATTCCGATTGATGGTCAATCATGGTTTTGGTCTTGAAAATCTTTGGTATCTGATTCTTGTATCCTGTATTGCAGTAATATCCTGTATCCTCCTCTTGAATCAGCAAAAAACTAACTAGGTGCCTGAATAAATCCATAGCAACATTAACTTTTAAACAAAAGCGACGAGATTGTTACTTATCCCGTCGCTTTAGTGTTTTTGGTTGTTTTTATCTAATCTCTGTTATGTTATTGAAACTTCTTGCTCCCATCGTCTAAGCACATCTTTTAAAGGCTCATCTAGATAGGTATAGGCCTTATCTTTAATCCAATCAGGAATACCATATGCTGCTTCTGCTATACTCCCGGTGATGGCAGCAAGAGTATCACTGTCCCCGCCAAGAGAGATGGCATTTCGAATTGCATCTTCAAAATCTGTACTTTCTAGAAAGGCAACGATGGCTTGAGGTACCGTATCCTGACAGGTTTCATTAAAATGATAGTTAGGACGAACGTCAT
>JAWGXY010000154.1:0-3398 GCA_032572035.1 Streptococcus parasanguinis | reverse complement strand
CGTTGCCAATCTTTCAAAATTGAAATTCTCTCCAGAAGAGACAGCTGAGTTTGCGACAACCTTGTCTAAAATTGTCGACATGGTGGAATTGTTGGAAGAAGTGGACACAACAGGTGTTGCCCCAACAACGACCATGGCTGATCGCAAGACCGTATTGCGTCCGGATGTTGCTGAAAAAGGGACTGACCGTGACCGCTTGTTTAAAAATGTACCTGAAAAAGATAACTATTACATCAAGGTACCAGCTATCCTAGAAGATGGAGGAGATGCCTAATGTCATTCAACAATAAAACCATTGAAGAGTTGCACGACCTCCTTGTCTCTAAGGAAATTTCGGCAACGGAATTGACACAAGCGACGCTTGATGATATCAAGGCGCGTGAAGAAGCAGTCAATGCCTTTGTAACGGTGGCCGAAGAAGCTGCCCTTGAGCAAGCCAAGGCTATTGATGAAAAAGGAATTGATACAGATAACCTTATGTCAGGGATTCCGCTCGCAGTCAAAGACAATATCTCAACAGATGGCATCTTGACCACTGCAGCTTCAAAAATGCTCTATAACTACGAGCCAATCTTTGATGCGACAGCGGTTGCCAATGCCAAAGCCAAAGATATGATTGTCATCGGAAAGACCAACATGGATGAATTTGCCATGGGTGGATCTGGTGAAACTTCATACTATGGCGCGACTAAGAATGCTTGGGACCACAGCAAGGTGCCTGGTGGATCTTCTAGTGGTTCAGCAGCTGCTGTAGCTTCAGGGCAAGTCCGTTTGTCCCTTGGTTCAGATACAGGTGGTTCTATCCGTCAACCGGCTGCTTTTAACGGGATTGTTGGTCTCAAACCTACTTATGGAACAGTTTCACGTTTTGGTCTCATTGCCTTTGGTAGCTCACTTGACCAAATCGGTACTTTCTCACCAACGGTTAAGGAAAATGCCCAATTGCTTAATGTCATTGCCAGTGAAGATGCCAAGGATTCAACTTCTGCACCTGTTCGTGTAGCAGACTTTACTTCTAAGATTGGTCAAGACATTAAAGGCATGAAGATTGCCCTTCCTAAGGAATATCTTGGCGAAGGGATTGACCCAGAAGTCAAAGAAACTATACTTAATGCGGCTAAACACTTTGAAAAATTGGGAGCAACTGTCGAAGAAGTCAGCCTGCCTCATTCTAAATACGGGGTTGCCGTTTATTACATCATCGCTTCATCTGAAGCTTCTTCAAACTTGCAACGTTTCGACGGTATTCGCTATGGTTTCCGTGCAGAAGATGCTAAAAACTTGGATGATATCTACGTGAATACTCGTAGTCAAGGCTTTGGTGATGAGGTCAAACGCCGTATTATGCTTGGTACCTTTAGTTTGTCATCTGGTTACTACGATGCTTACTACAAGAAAGCTGGTCAAGTCCGTACCCTTATTATCCAAGACTTCGAAAAAGTCTTTGCGGATTACGACCTTATCCTTGGTCCAACCGCTCCAAGCGTAGCCTTTGATTTGGATTCGCTCAATCATGATCCGGTTGCCATGTACTTGGCGGACTTGTTGACCATCCCAGTCAACTTGGCAGGTCTTCCAGGCATTTCGATTCCTGCAGGTTTTGCGCAAGGTCTTCCAGTTGGTTTGCAGCTGATTGGTCCTAAGTATTCTGAAGAAACGATCTATCAAGCTGCAGCTGCTTTTGAAGCAACGACGGATTACCACAAGCAACAACCCGTGATTTTTGGAGGTGACAATTAATGAATTTTGAAACAGTCATCGGACTTGAAGTCCACGTTGAATTGAATACAAACTCAAAAATTTTCTCACCAACCTCTGCTCACTTTGGGAACGAGCAAAATGCCAATACCAATGTGATCGACTGGTCTTTCCCAGGGGTACTTCCTGTCTTGAACAAGGGTGTTGTGGACGCTGGAATCAAGGCTGCTTTGGCGTTGAATATGGATATCCACCAGCACATGCACTTTGACCGTAAGAACTATTTCTACCCTGATAATCCTAAAGCCTACCAAATTTCGCAATTTGATGAGCCAATTGGTTATAACGGTTGGATTGAAGTGCAATTGGAAGACGGCTCAACTAAGAAAATCGGGATTGAACGTGCCCACTTGGAAGAAGATGCCGGTAAGAACACCCACGGAACAGACGGTTTCTCTTATGTAGACCTCAACCGTCAAGGGGTTCCATTGATCGAGATTGTCTCTGAAGCAGATATGCGTTCTCCAGAAGAAGCCTACGCTTATTTGACAGCCCTTAAAGAAGTCATTCAATACACAGGTATTTCTGACGTCAAGATGGAAGAAGGATCAATGCGGGTGGATGCCAACATTTCCCTTCGCCCATACGGCCAAGAGGAATTTGGTACCAAGACGGAGTTGAAAAACTTGAACTCTTTCTCAAACGTGCGTAAAGGTCTTGAATACGAAGTGCAACGTCAAGCGAAAATCTTGCGTTCAGGTGGTGTCATTCGTCAAGAAACACGCCGTTATGACGAAGCCAACAAGAGCACTATCCTTATGCGTGTTAAAGAAGGAGCAGCGGATTACCGTTACTTCCCAGAACCAGACCTTCCATTGTTTGAAATCTCAGATGAGTGGATTGAGGAAATGCGTACAGAGTTGCCAGAATTTCCTAAAGATCGTCGTGCTCGCTATGTGGCAGAGCTTGGCTTGTCTGATTATGATGCCAACCAATTGACAGCGACTAAAGTGACTTCTGACTTCTTTGAAGCAGCCGTAGCCCTTGGTGGAGACGCTAAACAAGTCTCTAACTGGCTCCAAGGTGAAGTCGCACAATTCTTGAACTCAGAAGGCAAAACACTTGAAGAAATCCACTTGACACCAGAAAACTTGGTAGAAATGATTGCTATCATCGAAGATGGAACGATTTCTTCTAAGATTGCCAAGAAAGTATTCGTTCATTTGGCGAAAAACGGTGGCGGTGCGCGTGAATACGTCGAAAAAGCTGGATTGGTACAGATTTCAGATCCTGAAGTCTTGATCCCAATCATCCACCAAGTCTTTGCAGACAATGAAGCAGCCGTAGCCGACTTCAAGTCAGGTAAACGCAACGCTGACAAGGCCTTCACAGGTTTCCTCATGAAAGCAACTAAAGGCCAAGCAAACCCACAAGTAGCCCTCAAGTTACTTGCCCAAGAATTGGCGAAGTTGAAAGAGGATTGATAATTTTTTTCTAATATAAAAACTAGTCTCATTCTTTGTTGAACATAGAATATAGGCTAGTTTTTTTGGTATACTCAGGAACGGAGGATATATATGAAAAAGTTAATAAAAAAATTCTTCCCTAATTGTCAAGTCAAGTGCAACAAAGATGTTCCTCTGATTAAGTGAGTATCTTTCAAGCTGTTTGAGTTAGCTCAAACAGCTTTTTTGCGGACT
>JAWGXY010000153.1:0-3406 GCA_032572035.1 Streptococcus parasanguinis | reverse complement strand
AAATGGTTCATTAATTGTCACGTTCTTAATGGCAACAATCGTATCTTCGCTTGTTTCCAATACGCGATCCACCAAAAGCATTGGGTAACGATGCGGCAAAGCCTCACGAATAGCATTAATATCAATTGTCATTTGATTCGAACCAATCCTTTTCCAAATTCAACCATTTCTTCATTCGTTACCAAAATTTCAGTGACTACCCCATCTTTTGGTGCTGGGACTTCATTCATCACTTTCATGGCTTCGATAATCAAGAGTGTTTGACCCTTAGTAACTTTGTCTCCTACAGATACAAAGGCTGATTTATCCGGTGCTGGCGACAAGTAAGCCACCCCAACCAATGGACTTTCAACCACATCACCTTCTGCAGCCTGAGCTGGAGCAGCAACTGGTTCAGCCGCTACAGCTGGAGTTGCTGGGGCTTCAACAACAGGGGCTACTACAGGAGTTTGAGGAGTTGCTACCACTTCAAGTGCAGGAGCAACCGGTGTAGCCGCAACTGAACTCGTTTGGTTTTTACTCAAATTCAATTCTTCGCCATTATTTTTATATGAGAATTCACGCAAAGTTGACGCATCAAATTGAGCCAACAAATCTTTGATTTCAGAAATATTCATGAATTAACCCTCCCAACGTTTAAAGGCCAGAACAGCATTGTGTCCTCCAAAACCAAAGGTATTTGAGATAGCGTACTGAATATCCGCTTCTTGACCTTCACCATAAACAACGTTTGCTTCGATATAGTCAGACAATTCTTTGGTACCAGCAGTTTTTGGTACAAAGCTGTGACGAATCGCTTCGATAGTAGCAATCGCTTCAACCGCACCAGCAGCACCAAGCAAGTGCCCTGTAAATGATTTAGTAGATGATACAGGAACTTCTTTACCAAGTACAGAAACAATGGCACCACTTTCACCTTTTTCATTGGCAGGTGTTGATGTCCCGTGAGCATTAACATAATCAACATCTTCAGGTTTGATACCAGCTTCATTAATAGCCAATTTAATTGCTTTAGCAGCACCTGAACCATCTGGTGTTGGTGTTGTCATATGGTAGGCATCACAGTTCGAACCGTAACCAACAATTTCAGCCAAAATATTAGCACCACGTTTTTGGGCATGTTCCAAACTTTCGATGACAAGAACCCCTGCACCTTCACCCATCACAAAACCATTACGGTCTTTATCAAATGGAATAGATGAACGTTCTGGGTCTTCCGTTGTTGAAAGGGCCGTAAGGGCATTGAAACCACCGATACCAATCTTAGTAATCGAAGCTTCAGCACCACCTGCCAAAACAACATCATGCATACCAAATTTAATTTCACGGAAAGCTTCACCAATTGCATCATTGGCAGAAGCACAAGCTGTTGTCACGGATTTACATACCCCTTGAGCCCCAATCTTAAGTGCGATATTTCCAGCACCCATGTTTGAAAGAGCTTTTGGAATAAACATTGGTTGGATTCTCTTCATCCCACGTTCATGCATCCGGATAATTTGATCTTCCAATTCTTGCAAACCACCGATACCAGATGATACAATCACACCTACACGATCGCGGTCTTCTTCTTCCATGTTCAAGCCTGAATTTTCAATAGCTTCCATCGCAGCATAGATTGCATACAATGAGTAAGTATCCATACGATTTTGATCTTTTTTTACAAAATATTTATCGAATGGGAAATCTTGAATTTCACCAGCATTAAAGACTGGAATTTCAGAAGCATCAAATTTCGTAATGGGCTTGATTCCAATTTTTCCTTCATGAAGGCTATTCC
Organism: Streptococcus parasanguinis; assembly: GCA_032572035.1. Lineage (GTDB taxonomy): Bacteria > Bacillota > Bacilli > Lactobacillales > Streptococcaceae > Streptococcus > Streptococcus parasanguinis_AB. The sequence continues at coordinate 1,626 of JAWGXY010000153.1, read as the reverse complement.
AGAACTCCTCTGGTGTATTTCCGATTGGTGAGGTTACACCGTAACCTGTAACAACAACACGATTTGTAGACATATATATTCTCCTTTTGTCGGATGGATATTTAAGTAAGTGATTTTCGATCAGTGAGCATTCATTATTGCATAGTCATTCCGCCATCAATGGCAATTGTTTGACCAGTTAAATATTCTTGACCTGCTAAGAAAGCCGCAACTTCTGCCACTTCTTCAGCTTGACCAATTCGTTTCATTGGCACTTGAGCTAGCATGGCATCTTTCATTTTCTCTGGAATAGCATCAGTCATATCTGATTCAATGAAACCAGGTGCAATGGCATTCACACGAACGCCACGAGCCGCAACTTCACGCGCTACTGATTTAGTGAAACCAATCAAACCAGCTTTTGAAGCCGCATAGTTCGCTTGACCGATATTCCCCATTAGACCAACAACAGAGGACATGTTGATAATGGCCCCTTGACGAGCTTTAGACATCGGTTTTAAGACAGCTTGAGTCATATTAAAGGCACCTGTCAAGTTGATTTTCAAGACCCGTTCAAAATCTTCTTCAGTCATTTTCAACATCAACTTGTCGTTTGTGATGCCAGCGTTATTGACCAAAACATCAACACTTCCAAGCTTTTCAATTGCTTCAGCTACCATACGTTGCGCATCTTCGCCATTAGAAATATCCCCAGAAATACCAACAACAGTCACACCATAGTCAGCAAACTGTGCAAGCAAGTCCTCAGAAATTTCAGAACGTCCATTTAGGACAACATTGGCACCGAGACTCGCAAATTTATGAGCCACAGCCAATCCAATTCCGCGTGTTGAACCTGTTACAAAAACATTTTTATTTTTAAGTTCCATCTTTACCTCGTTTTAAGCATTCAGAAGTGCATCTAGACTAGCCTGATCTTCGACGTTATGAGTTGGAAGAGTTTTATCAATTTTCTTCAAGAATCCTGACAAGACTTTTCCAGGTCCGATCTCGATGACCTCATCTACACCAAAGTCTTGAATCGTAGCAATTGAATCATAGAAACGAACCGGTTCTTTTACTTGACGGGCCAAAAGTGCTTTCACATCTTCCAACTTCATGATAGTAGCTTCTGTATTCCCAACTAAAGGAAGATTAAAATCATTAAATGATACTTTTTTTAGTTCAGCCGCCAATTTTTGACTAGCAGATTCCAGTAAGGCTGTGTGGAATGGACCTGACACATTCAAAGGGATCAAGCGTTTGGCACCTGCTTCCTGCAATAGTTCCACAGCATAGTCCACAGCCGCAACCTCACCACCAATCACAATTTGTGCTGGCGTATTGTAGTTAGCTGGTGTTACTACACCCTTTTCGGATGCTTGTTGACAAATCTCTTCGATCAAACTTGGATCTGTATTCATAACAGCAACCATTTTCCCACTTCCAGCAGGAGCTGCTGTTTCCATGAATTCACCACGTTTCGCAACCAAAGCTACTGCATCTTCAAACGGAAGAGCTCCAGCCGCAACTAAGGCAGAATATTCCCCCAAAGAGAGACCGGCAACAATATCAGGAGTGATACCATTTTCTGCCAAAAGGCGATAAATGGCTACTGACGTTGTCAAAATAGCTGGTTGAGTATAG
>JAWGXY010000152.1:0-3481 GCA_032572035.1 Streptococcus parasanguinis | reverse complement strand
TGTATGTTGTGGAATAGACTCGCCCTTCATCAATGCAGATAAAACTTCAAATACATCTACTACTGCAGTTTTCCCTGAACCATTCTGACCATAGATTCCGGTGACATTGATAAAACTATTTTTATTATGAAAGTCTATGACACCATGTTGAACATTTTTTATATTTTCTATAACGATACTCCTTAGTCTTACCACGATAAATATCTCCTATTTTTTATTTCAATCTATTATATCAAAAAAAGTCATTTTATATGACTTTTTTTGATTTATTTTGTAAAAAATAAAGAATTTATTGCACAATTAGGATTTTTTACCTTTTACTCCACCTTGACCTGTCCATTCATTAGCATTGGCAAAAGCCAATCGCGAAGTCGGGTGAGTTGTTCATTTTCTTGTTGTTTTTTTGTCAACTCTTTAATTATGTTATTTGAGAAATGATAATACCTATCCAAAATCTCATTTGAAGGAATGACTACTTTGATATTTTTAATCATATCTTGTGAAAGATTATCTCTTGCAGAACCTGTACTCAAATTGACAAGATATTGATATAAATCCTCAATTACATTCTTAAGATAATACCTCATCCTAACATCTGATAACATAATTGCGCATATTGCCTGATTTGTTGATGCTTCAAAAGATAGAAAACTAACTTTTCCTGCTGTTGCTCCGTACATAGCAACCAAAATTGTTCCACTAGGAAATAGTTTTGCATTCGAATTCCTTAAGCCTTCTTCTGTAATGAAATTAGAAGTACTTGTAATAACCGTTTGACTTAGTTCACCACTATTTATCCATGGCACTTCACCATCTGTATAGTATGAACTATTTGTAGATTTCGGTGTCCCTCCAGAACCTGTTTGAGCAATATCTTCTATCTTCTCCACTCCCCACCCCTCTGGGATTTCGCGTTTGAGTTCTGGGTTATAGACCATCTTTCCGCCTGATGATTTGTAGGGTTTGCCATTCTGGTCTGGGAAATCAAACTGCACAAACCAGTAGTCATAGAGGGTCTTAGCCATGGCTTCCAACTCTTGGTTGATTTGATTGTTGACTTGGATTTTTTGGTCAATGGTTAATAAGAACTTACTAATCGCTTGTTGATTTTCTAAATCAGGAATTAATATTTTTATATTTTTAAATGTTTTCGCTGAAATACCTGATACAGTTGAACCAGAGTTATTACGAGTTATAGATTTTTGTCCTAAAGGAGATTGTATGAAATACTTTAAATAACTATTGTCAACTAAATTCTTATTAACTCTTAATGCATATAATCTTTGACTTAGAATAATTTTTTCGTCACTATCCCAAATCATAGCCTGTCCTGAGGGAGCCTCAGATGTTAGAAGAATATCTCCTTTCTCGACTTCCTCTTTCATCCACAATTTATAAAGTTCCTCGTCACCTCTATAAATTGATTCTTCCCTAATCAATCCATCAAACTTAACATTATTAGCTGAGATAGCACGATATTCTCCGTTTTTTACCCAGTCTTTTCCTAATTTTTTTGGGGTTCTTCCTCTATAATCAATTACTTTTTCTAAACACTCTTCTAACGAAACTACTTTTAACTCACTCATACTTCAACCCCTTCATTTGCTCTTCAATCTCCTTCTCCAATGTATGCGATTGTTGAAAAAGGTCTGAGAGTTTGTCTTGAAAGGCGGTCATCTTGGCTTCAAACTCTTCTGCTGTGATATCTACATAGTCGATCTTGATGTCAAAGTATTGGCCTGCGCTGAGAGAGTAGTTTTTCTCCTTGATATCCTCATAAGAGACGGTGACAGAAAAGTCCTCGACAGCTTCTTTCTTGATAAAGGTCTCGACGATCTTCTGCTCTTCCTCAGGAGACAGCACTGTCTTTTGGTTCTTGCCTTCCTTGACCTTGGTTCCGAGGTTTGAAGCATCGATTAGGACGACATCACCCTTGTTTTTCTTATCGATAAAGAGGATGGAGACGTTGGTACCTGTCGTCGCAAAGATATTAGACGGCATAGAAACGACACCTGCCAGCATTTGATTGTCCACCAAGTGCTGACGGATGGTCTTGTCAATCCCTGACTGAGCCGTGATAAAACCTGTCGGCAAGACAACGGCTGCTTGACCATCTGGTTTTAAGGAGTAGATGATATGCTGAACAAAAAGCTCGTAAATAGCCATCTTGTCCTTAGACTTGGCTGGAACCTTTGGCACACCTGCAAAAAAACGCTCACTGGCTTCTGGCAAGGTCTCCACTTGGTCACGCCACTCTGAAAAGTCCAGCTTGAAAGGAGGGTTAGACACTATATAATCCATCTTTTCAGGATGACGGTTGGCAGTGATGGTATTTCCCTGTACGATATTATGAATGGAGTGTTGCAGTCCATTCAAGATCAGATTGAGACGGAGGAGATTAGATGATTTTTGTGAGATATCCTGACTATAGACAGTGGTCTTATCCACACCGATACGACTAGCCAGGTTCATGAGCAAGGTACCCGAACCAGCTGACGGGTCATAGATCCGCACGTTTTGAGGCTTATCATCCCCCACCAAGATATCAGCGATAATCTTGGCCACAGAGTGAGGCGTGTAGTATTCAGCGTACTTGCCACCGCCGTCTTTGTTGTAGTCCTTGATCATATACTCAAAGAGGGTTGAGAAAAAGTCAAAACCTTGTGAAAAAATTGTTTCATCAAACTTGACGCGCGCAAGGAGATTGATGATGGCCTTAGCGACCTCGTTCCGTTTACTGCTATCTGAGATAGTATCGGTAATCAAACGCTCATCAAAGAGACGAATAGCCGTGTCCCCATCTGTATGCACAGAGAAGATATCGTTGTTGTCAATGGCAATTTTGTTGAGAGTATTCTCAAAAGTCTCATAGAAAGTCGCTTCGTTTTGCTGACGGTGAAGGGTTTCGATCAACTGGTCAGGCTTGAGCCAAGCCGTACTGGTACCGATGTCCTCTAAGAGCCAGTCATAGTCTTCCTCACTCATAGCCAGCAGGTTTTCATAGGTGTTGGACTCATCTAGAACCTTGGCTTGATACAAAAACTTATCGTTTAAAAATTTGTAGAGAAAGGACTGGGTGAGGAGTTTGTACTCACCCGCTTCTCCTCCTAGTCCCGCGTGGGTGAAGACAGCTTTCAAATCATCTACCAAGCCTTGGACTTGGACTTTGTATGTTTCATTCATTAGTGTTGGTATTCCTGTTCATATTCTTCAAATAGCGACTCGACAAGGCGGTTAAAGTCCTCTCTTGTCAAACTACTTGCAGATTGGTTGGTTTTCATTTCAATCCGAGCTTCTTCTCGAATCATTTTTTTAAGGAAGTCATCGTTTTCGAGCACTCCTTGGTTTTGACCGATTTTATGATCAAGTCTGACTTTAGAACCTTTAATAACATGGTAGACGGCAGGAAACTCACTGACCATGGTCGAATTGGTCACATGTTTGTAGGAGCGAGCTGCCATTTGATCCCCATTAAAATTCA
>JAWGXY010000151.1:0-3507 GCA_032572035.1 Streptococcus parasanguinis | reverse complement strand
CTACGCTGATTTCATCAGCTTTTACAGCCCTACTCAACTGTGCGGAGGTGGGACGACGAAATCGAATTCTAACGAATGACCGATTTCTGTCCCACTCTCATAAAAAACTTCCCCAAGTTTCTACTTGAGGAAGTTCTTTTCGAAAGATTAGTCAATGTAGCGCAATTTGCCACGGAAGTCTTCCAGGCTTTGGTAGCCTTTTTCTTCCATGATGGCTTTGAGCTCCGCAGTAATGCGTTCAAAAGCCCCCACTCCTTCTTTATGAAGCGTCGTGCCGATTTGCACCATACTAGCCCCACAAAGAATATGTTCAAAGGCATCACGACCGGTCAAGACACCACCTGTCCCCACAATCTGAATTTCTGGATTCAGACGTTGATAAAAGGCATGGACATTAGCAAGGGCAGTTGGTTTGACATACTCTCCACCAATCCCACCAAAGCCGTTCTTCGGACGAATTACCACGGATTCATCCTCGATGTAGAGGCCATTTCCGATCGAGTTGACGCAGTTGACAAACTTGAGCGGGTATTTGTTAAAGATCGTTGCTGCTTGATCAAAATGAACGATATCAAAATAAGGTGGCAACTTGATCCCTAGAGGTTTTGTGAAATAGGCAAAGACCTCAGACAAGATCCGATCTGTCGTATCAAAATCATAGGCAATCTGAGGTTTCCCAGGGACATTGGGGCAGGATAAGTTCAGCTCTGTCAAGCCTTTAAAGTCACTGTCTTGCACCTTTTTCAAGATGGTATGAGTTTCTTCAGGAGACATGCCGACGAGAGATAAGAAGAAGGTCCGGTCAGGATCCGTTTCTTGCAACTCCAATAAATAATTCAAATAATAGTCCAACCCTTGGTTAGGTAGCCCCATCGAATTGATCGAACCAAGCGGCACATCTTGGTAGCGTGGCTCTGGATTACCAGCACGGAATTCTAAGGTCGCTGTCTTGGTCACAAAGGTCCCCGCAGCTGAGTTCTTCACTCCTTCTAATTCCTCAGTGGTCATACAGGCGACACCTGCCGCATTCATCAAGCAGTTGTCAAATTCAAAACCAGCAATTTGCGTTTTTGTCGATACCATCTTGTACTCCTTTTTTGAAACACCACCAACAGAATTGTTTGGGATGCTCTCTATTTTCTTCTTTCATTATACCATCACTTGGAAGCTTCCGGACAATCAAAGCTAAAAATTCTTCCAAACATTCGGACTTTCCTAGTCGCGATAAAATTTTCAGAAAATTCAACTTTTTTCTTTACAAGCCAAAAAAAGTCTGCTATAATGATCCATGTAATAAAACATGACATTGTTTGTCAACTGTCTCAAAGCCACTCCCCTAGCGGGTTTGCTGGTTTTCGTTTCATTCACAAAGGAGAATTAACATGACAACTGCAAAAGAATATATCCAAAGCACTTTCGAAACCGTAAAAGCTCGCAACGGCCATGAAGCGGAATTCCTTCAAGCTGTTGAAGAGTTCCTTAGCACTTTGGAACCTGTATTTGAAAAACATCCAGAATACATCGAAGAAAATATTTTGGCTCGCATTACTGAGCCAGAACGCGTGATTTCTTTCCGTGTTCCTTGGGTTGACCGTGATGGAAAGGTTCAAGTAAACCGTGGTTACCGTGTTCAATTCAACTCTGCTGTCGGTCCTTACAAAGGCGGACTTCGTTTCCACCCAACAGTTAACCAAGGGATTTTGAAATTCCTCGGCTTCGAACAAATCTTCAAAAACGTCTTGACTGGCCTTCCTATCGGTGGTGGTAAAGGTGGATCTGACTTCGATCCTAAAGGCAAGACTGACGCTGAAGTGATGCGCTTCTGCCAAAGCTTCATGACTGAATTGCAAAAACACATCGGTCCTTCTCTTGATGTCCCAGCTGGTGATATCGGGGTTGGTGGACGTGAGATTGGTTACCTTTACGGACAATACAAACGCCTTCGCCAATTTGATGCTGGTGTCTTGACTGGTAAACCTCTTGGTTTCGGTGGTAGCTTGATCCGTCCAGAAGCAACTGGTTACGGTTTGGTATACTACACTGAAGAAATGCTCAAAGCCAACGGCGACAGCTTTGCTGGTAAGAAAGTCGTGATCTCAGGTTCTGGTAACGTTGCCCAATACGCTCTTCAAAAAGCAACTGAACTTGGTGCAACTGTTATCTCTGTATCTGATTCAAACGGTTACGTGATCGACGAAAACGGTATTGACTTTGACCTTCTTACAGATGTTAAAGAAAAACGTCGTGCTCGTTTGACTGAATACGCTGCTGAAAATCCAACTGCTACTTACTACGAAGGTTCTGTATTGACTTATGCTGGTAAGTATGACATCGCTCTTCCATGTGCAACTCAAAATGAAATTGATGGCGATGCTGCAAAACGTTTGGTCGCTCAAGGTGTGAAAGTTGTCTCTGAAGGAGCAAACATGCCAAGTAACATCGATGCCATCAACGTATACAAAGAAAATGGTATCCTTTACGGACCTGCTAAAGCAGCTAATGCTGGTGGGGTTGCTGTATCTGCTCTTGAAATGAGCCAAAACAGCCAACGTCTTTCATGGACACGCGAAGAAGTGGACGGACGTTTGAAAGACATCATGACCAACATCTTCAACACTGCTAAAACAACTGCAGAAACTTACGGTCTTGGTAAAGATTACCTTGCAGGTGCCAACATTGCTGCCTTCGAAAATGTCGCAAACGCGATGATTGCACAAGGTCTTGTATAATCAATCGATATTTTTCTTTGAAACCTTCGGGTCAAAGCCTCTCAACTCCTGAAACCAGTATGTTTCAGGAGTTTTTTTGTAGCTACAGACCTCTGTCAAGACACCCCGTCCCAAGTGAGGAAAGCCATTTTTTAGATAAGGGGCTCGACTATCTCTAGTGGCGAGATGTGAGCCCTCTCTTTTTCTGTATCTTTTTCTAAAAAATTTTTATTTTTTTTACTTTACCCCCTTGCATTTTTAATGAATTAGTATTAAACTATAGCAAAAGGAGGTGTGCTTATGTTTCTTTTAGCTCAAGAAAAATCAGATACGATCGAATTCCTTAAGTCTGAATTGATCCAATTACTCTTCAATATGCGACAAGAAATCGCAGCTAGCCGTCAATCACAGACCGGCGCAGCTTGCCATCATATTGAATATTGCATGGATAAGATCCAAAGGGCAAAAAGTTCCGTAGCCATTGCCCTCCCCATCGAATCCTTAAATCTTGAAATCACGACTATGCTGCGCAAGCAACTCATCGTCTTACCACCAGAGGCTCGAAAAAATTGGGACCAAATTAAAAAGCTGGATTTCAAATACTGCCACTTAAAATAGACCAAAAAAGAGAGTGGGACAGAAATCGGTAATTCGTTAGAATTCGATTTCGTCGTCCCACCTCCGCACAGTTGAGTAGGGGTGTAAAAGCTGATGAAATCAGCGTAGTAGAGCCCACTCAACCACTGCGTCTTGCTCGACAATCCAAAAATAATTGAGAGGCTAGGACTTTTGTCCCAGC
>JAWGXY010000150.1:0-3624 GCA_032572035.1 Streptococcus parasanguinis | reverse complement strand
TGTCACCTACACAGGCCAGAAGACTCTGCGGGTCACTCCCGAAGAAGAAAAAATCAAAGCCATGAAATTAACGGACTGATATCAAAAATAAAAGGTTGAGCGACGCTCAACCTTTTTATTCTGCTTTATTAATGTCTTCTTTGACCTCATCAACATTGAATTTGGCAAAGAGGTACTGACGGTCTTGAACTGGGAAACGTTGATCCAGCTGATCGATGGCCCCCACCTCAACAATCCCTTCTGTGATGACAAAATCCATGACATGCCCACCAAAGGTGTGGTCATCTGAGATAAAGTGCAAATGATAACCAGCCACACTCACGCCATGGAAAATTTCGGGTGTCCAAAAACCGACGATGGTTCCAGTGACATTTTCCCGTGTATACTCTGGCTGATGGGTTGCAACCTCTGCAAACTTCATCTCTGGTGTTGATTTTGGAATCATACGGACATGCATCTTGGCAAAGTCACCATGAATCTTAATGGAGCGGAAAAGATTTTCCCCATCATAATAAGACTCAATACGAGCTTCCAATTCCTCGTCTGTCATTTCAAAACGTTGGCGGAAAATCACTTCTGCTTGGTGAGGAACGACTGCTGCATAAGGAACCTTGGCATCCGGAGAAACTTCAACAATTTCAGGATGGTCGCCAGATCCCTTGGCCTGATATGCCTTACCATCTAATACGATCAACTCTCCATCAATAGAATCAAGCGTCCCAACTCCTAGATCTCCGTGTTCCAAGAGTTCTCCAATCGTAAATGAACCCCCGTACAGACCCGCCATTAGGGCACCTAAGGTATTGTATTGAAAAAGTTTCACTGGTTCCATGTTTTTCTCTCCTCATTCTATCTTCTACCAGTATACCACAAACTATTCCGAATCTTCACGATATGGTTTTGATTAGAGGCTATCATAGAGGGTTTGCATCTGCACATCGTCTGGTACGATCGCCAAATACTGATTAGCCACTTCACGCGCCTTCGACACATCTCCAGCCTCACGCAACAAATAAACATAGGCTTCGAGGAATTCTGGGTTGTCTTTTAAATCCTCATAAAGCTCTTGGTAGGCTGAGACGGCCTCTTCTGTTTTCTCCAAAGCAGCCAAGGCACGGGCAATGTTCCACCGAGTGACAACTGTTTCGACTTCTTCATTTTGCCAAGCCAAGACTTGGTCAAAGCGTTCCTGTTCTAAATAAAGGGTGGTCAGGCGAAGAGCAATCTCTTCTAGATCATCTGCCACTTCTTTAGCCTCTAATAGATAAGCTTCTGCTTGCTCAGGCTGGTGGAGTTCATAAGAAAGCTGAGAAGCAAAGAGCTTCAATTGGGCATCAAATGGATTCTTCTGGATCCCTTGTTTAGCAATCTCAAGTGCTTTTTCACGGTCATTTTCAGACTGTAAAGCTAAAGCATAACCATACTCATAGCCCTCAAAATCAGGCGACAAGGTATCAATTTGTTTGTAGTAGATCAGGGCTTTTTGGAATTCTTCTTGGTCAGACAATAAGGTCGCTAATTCGTAAGCAATCTGGTCATCAAACTCAATCTCCAGAGCCTTCTCTAAGAAAGGAACAGCTGCTTCAAACTTACCAAGATTGGCATAGGCAAAACCAATCCGTTGATAGGTGGAAATTCCTGTTGCTTCCAAAATCTCCCGATTGTCTAACTGGGCATACTCTTGGATAGCCTCTTGGTAGCGTTCCAATTCCAGATCAATTTCAGCTAGCCCTAATTGAATGATGGGATCATCAGACAAATGAGCAGCTTCAACTAATTTTTCACGCGCCACATCTGCTAGGCCTTCCATCTGATAGAGATCAGCCTTAACCAAGAGACTGGCCACATACCAGTTTGATTCAGGGCCAATTTCTTCTAAATAAGCAAAGGCCTCTTCCATTTGACCTTCCTCTGCAAGGATGGTTGCCAAACTTAGATACACTTCTGGATAGGTTTCTGCAATCTGTTCATAGATTTCTTTTGCCTGAGGGTAAAAACCGATACTTTCAAGATATTGACCTAAATCCAATAATTGTGCTTCACTATCTTCTAACAAAGCCTGTTGAAATTGAACTTCTGCCTCTTCTAGCTCTTGCCGATCGAGAGCCTCTACCATTTGTTGACTATGACTCACTGTGTGTTTCCTCTTCTACTTCATTATGTTCTTCATACAAACCACTGACGACCTTATACCATTCAAAGATAGCTCCAATCACCACCTTAGCAGATGCATAGACTGGAATTCCAAGGAAAACTCCCCAAATTCCAAACATAGATCCTGACGTCAAGAGCACAAACAAAATGGTAATCGGATGGATATTTAACTGGCTTCCCAAAACCAAAGGTGATACAAAACGTCCTTCAATGGTTTGCTCCACTGCAAATACAATCAAGACCTTGATAAACATCTCTGGTCCTGCTACCAAGCCCAATACCAAAGCAGGTAACATGGCTAAGAAACTACCCAAGTAAGGGATCAAATTCAAGATCCCCGCAGAGATCCCCAGTGTCACCGCATAGCGCAAACCAATGATCTTAAAGAAGACGATGAACATAATAGCGACGACAATGGCTACCGTAATTTGTCCTCGAACGTAGTTGGAGAGTTGGGTGTTGACATCTGAGAGAACTTGTTCCGCCGATTTACGAATCTTAGTCGGTAAGAAGCGAACAATGTGGCCCTTTAAATTTTTTCCATCTCGAAGAAGATAAAAGACAATAAAAGGCATGATGATCAAGGCAACAATGACTTGCGAAGCCACTCCGATCAAGTTGCTGACCCAATTGACAGCCCGCCCAGAGATCGAACTGGCCCAAGAAGTAATGTTTGCAGACAATTCCTTGGTGATCTCATCTAACTGGGGTTTGATATCAGAGGAGACGCGATTATCTAGAAAATCATCGATGGTTGCATTGGCCTTTTCCAAATAAGTTGGCAGGTTATGAAAGAAACTCACCACTTGTCGTTGGACGGATGGAATCACTACAGCTAGACCCCAGATTAAAAGCACTGCAATCAAGAAAAAGACTAAGGAAATCGCAAAAATCCGCTTGAGTCCTTTTCTTTCAAGAAAGTCAACAATGGGGTTAAGCAGGTAATAGAGCAAACCAGAAATAATGACAGGCAGCATGACGGCTCCTGCAAACTCAAAAATAGGAATAAAAATAAAGGTGATTTTACTCAAAACCAAAAGGTTCAAGCCCAACAGCAAGGTAACTAAAAATACGGTAATGGCCTTGTTGTCTAAAAACCATCTAAAAAACCAGGATAAACTAAACTGTTTTTCTTTATTATCCACAGAGATCTCCTTTTCATTTCAATCTGTTTCTATTTTAGCATTTTTTGAGCTTGAAGTTACGAAAAAACTAGCAAAATAAGAAAGAAAGGCCCTCCCCTTTTCAACTAGCAATTGCCTTCCAATAGGACCTTTGATATAATAAACCTAACAAATCATACGAGGTGACCTATGTCTCAAACCATTTATTTCGGTACCTATACCAAAAAAGAATCCAAAGGAATTTACAAGGCACAATTTGACCCTGAAACAGGGACATTGAGCCAACTTGAACTAGTGGCAGATGAGCCCAATCCAACCTATATCGCTTTTTCTGAAAAAGGCAACC
>JAWGXY010000149.1:0-3627 GCA_032572035.1 Streptococcus parasanguinis | reverse complement strand
CTGCCCTGCATGGATCGAAGGGTCTTGAGACTGTATAGATCTGCGGAGGCTTTCGAAAGCATGACGCCATCAAAACCTGCTGCATCTGCTGTTCGAATCATAGTCCCTACATTGCCGGGATCCTGTACATCCTCCAAATAAAGGTAGCGACCTTGTAACTGATCTGGAAGGACTGGTTGCTCCAGAGCGATCTCTGCGACAATCCCTTGCGGAGTCTTCGAATCTGCCAAGAGACTTAAGATCTCCGGGGTCACGACGGTGACTTTTTGGATGTTCTCTACCCGGTCTAAATAGGCTTCTAAAACAAAGACCTGTTGAATCTTCGCTTGATTTTCTACTGCCTCTTCAAACAGATGCCAGCCTTCAATGAGATAAGAATCTGTCCGGTATTTTTTTTGATGTAATTTTTTAGCATTTTTGATTACATTATTGGATTTAGACGTTATAATATTCATAGAACTATTATAGCACAAAGAAAAAGAAGAAATCATGCCTCAGATAGATTTCTTCGAGTCAAGGAGGTCGTACATGCAAAAGGTAAAAATGATTGCCCAAGGACGGGTTCAAGGGGTTGGCTTTCGCTGGGGAGTGTACAGTCTTGCTTTAGAGATCGGTGGGATTACTGGCCGTGTCTGGAATAACGACGACGGAACGGTTGGCATTCTGGCCCAGGCAGAGTCTAGTAGCCAAATGGCTAAATTCATTCAAGAAATTCGCAAAGGTCCTACACCTTTTGCACATGTGACTTATTTAGATGTTACGCTCGCAAACTTTGAAAACTATACAGACTTTAAAATTGCAAATTAAGACTAGAGAACTATTGTGTATTTTCAAAAAAAACAGTAGAATAGAAAGGTAACATTAAAAAAAAGAAGGAACTATTTGTGAAAAAAAATAAACTTGCATTACTTGCATCGATGGGACTAGCTTCGCTTGTCTTCTTGTCAGGATGCGTGAGTGTCGATCGGAAAACTGGAAATCCGACTGGACTGATCTGGAATCTTCTTGGCCGTCCAATGGGCGAAGCCATCAAATTCTTTGCCAACAACCTTGGCTTGGGCTTTGGGATCGGGATTATTATCGTCACCTTGATCGTGCGGTTAATCATCTTGCCACTTGGTTTGTACCAATCATGGAAGGCAACCTACCAATCTGAAAAGATGAACTACTTAAAACCTATCCTTGGCCCAATCCAAGAGCGCATGAAGAACGCTAGCACACAAGAAGAAAAGCTATTGGCGCAACAGGAATTAATGGCTGCTCAACGTGAAAATGGAGTTAGCATGTTTGGTGGAGTTGGGTGTTTGCCACTCTTGATCCAAATGCCATTCTTCTCTGCTCTCTTCTTTGCAGCTCAGCACACCAAAGGGGTAGCAGATAGTAGCTTCCTTGGCATTGCTCTTGGTAAACCAAGCTTGCTCTTGACAGCAATCGTAGCAGTTCTTTACTATATCCAAAGTATGCTCTCTCTTCATGGAATTGAAGATGAAACCCAAAAGGAAAGCATGCGCAAAGCATCACTGATGAGTCCGATTATGATCGGTGTCTTCTCATTGATCTCTTCAGCCGGAGTGACTCTTTACTGGGTAGTCGGTGGGGTGATCCAAATTATCCAACAATTTGTCATCAACTACTTGATTCGTCCAAATCTTCGCAAGCGCGTCGCTGAGGAATACAAAAACAATCCTCCAAAAGCGACTAGTCACCGCGTGAAAAAAGATGTCACACCTACTGCAACGACACAAATCCAACACAAACCAAAAAACAACCGCAATGCAGGAAAACAACGCAATAGAAAGTAGTACAAACTACTAATTCTAGCGGTATACAGTAGCACTTGAACCCAAGGTTCAAGTGCTTTTTTTGATATCGTTCAGTCAGCAAAGAATTTTCACTCTCACAAAAAGATTAAGAGCACAAAAAAACAAGCCCTCTTGGAGAGTCTGCTTTAAGACCGTTTTTACCTAAGTAATGTTAAAAAATAAAATGATATAAACTATTAGGTTCATACAGCAGATACTGAAACTTTCCGCCGTGAGAAAAGTGCCTGAAACATAATTATTTCAGGCACTAGGGGAGTTTTGAAACCTTAGGTTCAAAACTAAGTCATGGAACTTCGTAGAAGTTCGCTGACGTCCATACTCACTTAAGGAAAGTTTCTAAGAGAACTTTGTCTTTAATCTGAAACAGGCCCTCTTGGAGAGCCTGCTTTTTATATTTACGCTGTTTTTTCTACGTTCAAAATTTTCACTTGGTAGCTTCCAGCTGGTGTCTCAACCGTGACAACGTCACCTGTCTTCTTACCAATCAAAGCATGACCGATTGGGCTTTCGTTAGAGATCTTTCCTGCAAAGGCATCTGCCCCTGCTGAACCGACGATGCTGTATACTTCTTCATCTGTTTCGCCAACTTCTTGAACTGTAACGGTTTTTCCGATCGCTACTTCGTCTACTGCAACAGCGTCACTATCGACGATTTCCGCATAACGGATTTTTGTTTCCAAGCTAGAGATTTGACCTTCCACAAAAGCTTGTTCATCTTTTGCTGCTTCGTACTCAGAGTTTTCTGAGAGGTCACCATATGAACGAGCGATCTTAATCCGTTCTACCACTTCAGGTCGACGGACCAATTTCAATTCTTCTAATTCTTGTTCCAATTTTTCTTTTTCTGCTAGGGTCATTGGGTATGTTTTTTCTGCCATTATTCTTCTCTTTCTATTATTTGAATGAAAAAGCTGTGGACGCGCCACATGCTTTTTCTAGTTTGAACTTGCTTGTGTCAATTTACTATTGACGTGTTCTTCAACATTTTTATTGTGTTCTTCATATGTCTTAGCGAAGAAAACTTCACCATTTTCGACATTTGCGACAAAATACAAGTAATCGGTCTTACTTGGGTTCACCGCCGCTTCGATCGCTGATACTCCAGGGTTATCCACTGGGCCAGGCATCAAGCCGGTATTCTTATAAATATTATAAGGTGAATCCAGCTCTGTATCGATCGTTGCATCTTCTTTTAAGGTCGTCTTTTGACCAAGCTTCCCTTCTGCATAAAGAATTGCAATATTACTTTGCAAAGGCATGTCTTGGTTCAATCGGTTATAGAAGACACTCGCGATATCTTTACGGTCCTGATCCGTCGCCCCTTCTTTTTCAACCAAGGAAGCAAGAGTCAATACTTCGTTTACATTGATGTTCTTGCTCTCAAGTGTTTCATAATACGGGCTTAAGTTTTGATCCATTGCCGCAAGCATCTGATCGATCATCTCTTTCACTGTGGTATCTTTCCCATAGTTATAAGTTGCTGGGAAGAGATAACCTTCTAAACGGTAGCGAACACCAGAATCCTTACTTGGCAGATTCGCCAAGAGCTTAGGATATTTGGCCACCATCTTCTCAATAAAGGCATCGTCTTGGACAGCCTTCAAGAAATCTTCTTTCTTAAATGGAGTCTTGCCGGCCTTCTTAGTGGAGACATCGGTGGTGATAGCCGTCGCAATCTGATCGATCGTATAACCTTCTGGAATCGTCACCTTCCCAAGAACTGGAGCCTGAGGAGTTTTGGTACCCTCTTCTTGCAGTTTTTGGATGATGGTTTCTAGATCCATGCTCTTTTGCAAATTGAAGT
>JAWGXY010000148.1:0-3760 GCA_032572035.1 Streptococcus parasanguinis | reverse complement strand
GACCTATATGCGGGGATTTTCCTTTGTTCAGATCCCGACTAGCTTGACCGCACAGGTAGATTCTTCTATCGGGGGAAAGACGGGAGTCAATACAGCACTTGCCAAAAACATAGTAGGGACCTTTGCTCAACCAGATGGTGTGTTTATTGATCCTGAAGTGTTGAGCACGTTGGGGCAACGTGAATTGATCGAGGGGATGGGCGAAGTCATCAAGTACGGCCTCATCCAAGATACGGAACTTTGGGAAGAATTGGAAGCCATGGATGGTTCTGTCCAGAGTATTTTAGAGCATGCAGAGAGCATCATTTCTCATTCTTGCCTGGTGAAGCGAGACCATGTTGTGGCAGACGAGTTGGACAATGGCATTCGCCTGTATCTCAACTTTGGGCATACTATTGGACATGCTATTGAAGCGACAGCTGGTTATGGGCAGGTTATGCATGGAGAAGCCGTCAGTATGGGCATGGTGCAGCTCTCCCGAGTTGCAGAAGAAAAGGGCTTGATGCCAAAAGGAATCAGCCAACAAATCGAAAAAATGTGCCGGAAATTTGGCCTTCCGGTGACCTATGAGAACTGGGATAAAGAAGCCCTTTATCAAGCCTTGACCCATGACAAAAAAGCGCGTGGGACTAGTTTGAAATTAGTCATTGTTCCAGAGTTAGGGGAAGCAGCGATTCATCAAATCCCTCTTCACGAAATGAAGGACTTTTTGGAAAGAAAGGAATAAGGTCGTATGAGATATTTAACAGCAGGAGAGTCCCATGGACCTCGACTAACAGCTATTATCGAGGGGGTTCCGGCAGGCCTTCCTTTATCTGAAGAGGATATTAATAAAGAGCTCAAACGTCGACAAGGTGGCTATGGTCGTGGTGCTCGGATGAAAATTGAGAGTGACCGGGTCGAGATCACATCAGGGGTCCGTCATGGCTTGACCATGGGAGGTCCGATTACTCTGAACGTGACCAATCTGGATCACCAAAAATGGCTGGAGATCATGAATGTAGCACCGGTCGAAGAGAAAAAGAAAAATCTGCGTAAGATCACCAAGCCACGTCCTGGTCATGCCGATCTAGTCGGAGGGATCAAATACCGTTTCGATGATCTCCGTAATTCCTTAGAGCGTTCTTCTGCTCGTGAGACAACCATGCGTGTAGCTGTTGGTGCAGTTGCTAAACGGATTTTAGAAGAGATCGGTATTGAAGTGGTCAGCCACATTGTGAATTTTGGGGGAATCGAGATTGTAATTCCCGAGAATCTAACCGTTTCAGAAATCAAAGAAAAGGCAGGTCAGTCGGAAGTTTCGATCGTGGTGCCAGAACAAGAAGAAGCCGTTAAGGCCTACATTGACCAAGTGAAAAAAGAGGGCGATACCATCGGGGGAATTGTGGAAACCTTGGTTGGCGGTGTGCCTGTTGGACTAGGATCCTATGTGCAATGGGACAAGAAATTGGATGCCAAAATCGCTCAAGGGGTGGTCTCTATCAATGCCTTTAAAGGAGTTGAGTTTGGTCTTGGGTTCGACGCAGGTCGCCTAAAAGGGAGTCAAGTCATGGATGAGATCATCTGGTCTCAGGACACTGGCTATACCCGTCGCACCAATAATCTTGGTGGTTTTGAAGGGGGCATGACCACTGGTGAGCCCATTCTGGTTCGTGGCGTCATGAAACCTATTCCGACCCTCTACAAACCCTTGATGAGTGTGGATATTGAAACCCATGAGCCTTATAAGGCGACAGTTGAGCGTAGCGACCCAACGGCTCTGCCAGCTGCAGGAGTGGTGATGGAAGCAGTGGTCGCAACAGTCCTTGCTACAGAAGTGCTTGAAAAATTCTCATCCGATAACTTGGAAGAATTGAAAGAAGCCGTTGCTAAGCACCGGGAATTTACGAAGAATTTTTAAGAGAAAGAGTTTTCCTTTGGAGAAGAAAGTTGTTTATATAGCAGGGTTGGGCTTGATTGGTGCATCCCTCGCGCTGGGCATTAAGAGGGCCCACCCAAACGTCACTGTTCTTGGTTACAATCGTAGTGAAGCCTCTCGAACCATCGCCCTTGAAAGAGGAATGGTGGATCAGGTGACGGATGATTTCGCAGCCTTTGCCCCTTTAGCAGATATCATTATTTTGGCCCTTCCCATCAAGCAAACCAAGTCTTACTTAGAAACCTTAGCTAGCTTGAATTTGAAAGACCGGGTACTGGTGACAGATGCAGGATCTACCAAGGCAGAAATTGTCGCACAAGCTGAAAAAGTGTTTACAGATAAGGATGTACGCTTTGTGGGAGGACACCCCATGGCTGGTAGTCATAAGACAGGTGCTGCAGCAGCAGATGCCACCTTATTTGAGAACGCTTATTATATTTTTACCCCTTCCAGCTTGACCATAGGGGGTGCCATGGAAGAGTTGAAAGAGCTTCTGAGTGGATTGGGATCTCGATTTATTGAAATCGATGCCGAGGAACACGATCGGGTGACTTCCCAGATCAGCCATTTTCCTCATATTTTAGCCTCGACACTGGTTGAGCAGGCCGTAGCTTATGGGGAAGAGCATGAAATGACCCGCCGTTTTGCGGCTGGTGGCTTTCGGGATATGACACGGATTGCGGAAAGTGAGCCAGGCATGTGGACTTCTATTCTCTTGTCCAACCCTCAAGCGATATTAGAGCGGATTGCAGATTTCAAAGAGCGTTTGGATCAGGTGGCTGAGACCATTCAAGCAGATAACGAGGAGGCCATTTGGTCCTTTTTCCAAGAAGGGCGGAAGCACCGAAAAGAAATGCAGATCCATCAGCGAGCTGGACGCGATAGTGCCTATGATCTCTTTATTGATGTCCCCGATCAGGAAGGCGTGATCCTCGAAATCTTACAACTCCTACAAGGGATTTCCTTGGTCAATATTCACATTAATGAAGAGAATCGTGAAGATATCCACGGGATTTTGCAGATGACCTTTAAAAATGCAGAGGATCAGGAGCGAGCTCAAACATTGATCAGCCAGGCGACGTCTTATACTGTCCTTGCTCGCTAGGTCTACAGAAGGATTTGCGTCAAAATACCTGCTTCATTTTAGGAATATTGAAGGAAAAGCAGTATAATAGAAGTATCTTATCAGTAAAGGAGCCTAGAAAATGGCAAATATTTATGATGTAGCAAATGAACTCTCTCGGACCCTTCGAGAACTTCCTGAATACAAGGCTGTCGTAGAAAGCAAGCAAGCGATCGAAGCAAATCCAGAAGCGAAAACGCTGTTTGACGAATACGTCGCTTTCCAAAATCAACTGCAAGGCTTGATGCAATCCGGTCAACTTCCAACAGAAGCTGTGCAACAAGAAATGAAGGACTACATGGAAAAAATCCAAGCAAGTCCGATTGTGAATGAATTCTTCACCAAACAACAACAATTGTCTATTTATCTTGCAGATCTTGAAAAGATCATCTTTGAGCCGATTCAAGATTTATACAAATAAGAACCACTACCAGAGTTGTAATTTTGACTCTGGTATTTTCGTTCGCCAGTAGAAGAAAAGAGGCTCAAAAAAAGCTAGGAAACATTCGTTTTTTGTTCCAAATTTTTGATCAAAAATTGAATTCATGTCCTATTTATGATAGAATATGTGGAAAAGCACTCTGGAGATGGCAATGAAATTAAGAACCAATAGCAAGGGTCTAAAGGGAACCATTCGAGTCCCTGGTGACAAATCCATCAGTCACCGATCGATTATTTTTGGAAGTCTTGCAAAGGGCGAAACCAAGGTTTATGATATC
>JAWGXY010000147.1:0-3779 GCA_032572035.1 Streptococcus parasanguinis | reverse complement strand
GATGAGAACATTGTTATCGTCTATAGTGGAGAAAACTTTGTAAGCAAAATCATTTTCTACTTTAGTTTAGAAGGAAAATTGTTAGGGCAACAAAATATACTAGAAGGAACCCTAGATTGGAATCATAATGGGAAGCATCAGATTAGTTTTCATCATTTACATTATCTTCGCTTTAGCCCTAAATATCAGCGAATCTTCAGTATATTTCGCTCATCCAGCGATTTTGACGTTCCATCAGAACTAGAGGTTTATAATTTAGAAGGTGAGAAAATCGACCAAATTGAATCTCCTGCAGGATTTACTATGCTATATATTTCTGAGATAAGTAAGAAGAAACTGGGAATTGTATGCGAGGCTCTTAAAGAGGATTGTTTTGATAAATCTGGTCGAAGAGATTTCTATTTTAATTTGGAGTTAGAAACTAGAAAATGGGTAAAAGATGGCATCGCCTATTGAGGAAGAGAAAAAGAAGCCTGATTTTATGATATTCTGGTTGAGAAAATAACTTGCACTAGGAGAATACAAATGAAACCAACAAAACTAGAATGGGAAGATGTTACCAAGTTTGAAGAGGTAAAAGGATACGGTCAGCATATATGGAGAGATGAGGACAAGTATTATTTGGTTTTAGAAGAAGGAACCGTAGTTTCTTGGTTAGTTGTCTATGAATTACCAAATGAGCTGTTTGCCTTATTAGATAGTGGGGAAAGAACGCTAAGCGAAGTATCTTGGAAGATTAAACACGATTCTTGGCCACCGTCAGAAGAAGAAAAGAACGAAATTAGAAAAGATAGAGCTAGAAAAAAGCCAATTGTGCTGATTTCTAACCGTAAAAATCAGTTGCTTTTTAGTAACAAAGAACTTGAAATACTTATTCCCAAAGCGGAACAACAATGGATAGAATCAATGGGTAAACTTCCAGATGATTATGTATCACCATTGAAATAGACAAAAAGAAATAGTATGACAACAGAAATTCAACAATACAAAAATTGTACGGTATTAAAAAACAATAATGATTATCAGATTCTGTGGAGTAGAGGGAAAGAAGTGCTTAATTTTCCCATGAGCCAGGAATTAGCAGAACGTGTTTCAAAATCAGAAATAGATTCTTTAGAAGTAATGTTTTATTGTGAACATCATCGTTGGCCAAAGACAGATGAGTTAGATGATTATAATCATTCAGATACGATTGTACATAGAGGTAATGGATTTATTGTATATGAGACAGATGGCTATTACGAAATTAGCTTCTTTAAAGAAATTGGCGGAGCCATGGGTCCAGAAGTTTGCTATCCTATTACTAAGGAACTGATGGATAAAGCATTTGAATCTTCTAGGGGAGCATATGAAGTCATGATTTATGCTGAAACAGGGCGCTGGCCTTTATAGCAAATTGGATGACATTATAAAAACAGCCAATAGAATTTAGATGAAGTTTCAAAAGATAGTTCATTTGCAATAAGGAATAATAAATCAGTAGATATTTGGTAAATGACAGAGGAGATAGAAAATGGATATACGCGATACTTTAAATACAGAAGAGAATTATAAAGCTGGTCTAATGTCAAATAAAGAGGCATTACAGTATTTTCAAGAGAAATTAATAAAACTTCAAATTGATTTAGATAATGGAATCGAAAACTATAAGAAGCCCACAAAAGAGGTTTACAACTCAACTTTAGCGACTATATTGTCTTATCAAAAAGACATTTTATTTGCTACTTATTCTAGGGGGGATTCTTTATCAGAGTTTAAAGAGGAATACATATTATTTGTGGCTTGTTTAGTTCCGATATGGCGAAAGGAATGGGGATATGAGCAAATGATTTGGGCGCTTTCTATTGGTCTTCTGTTAGAAATTGATGAAGAAATTTTTAATCATCTAGTAGACTTGGTTAAAAAAGATGATCCAGAGGATTATTTGATTGATTACTTGATTCAATATCGTCATCCAGATTGGAAGATTCGGATAAACTATAATTTTCCAATACCTTATGGCTTTACTCGAAATATTATTGAAGAAGAAAATGCTGAACATGCTCTTAAACTGCTGAAAGAATATTTGACTAATAAATGGTATCAAGGGAGCAGAGATGTAGGCTGGTATGATTTGCATAAGCAGAATGTAAAAAACCATGTAGGTTATTGGTCTTTTGAATCGGGTGCTCTCTGCAAGCTCAAGGGTTTGGATTACAAAGAGTTGGAAGGTATTCCGTATTTCCCTTATGATTTGGTTAAAGAAGGGCCAGAAGCCTAAAGTCTACTAAGAGATAATCAAGTGATAGAATTAATGATTTACAGAAGTATTGACTATTTTGAGTCGTAGGACTTTAACGTTAAGGAGAAATTTAATGATTTTTGTAAAAAAAATAGAATGGATAGATATTGATACCAAAGAAGCGGATGTCACTCTATCGGATAATCAATATGAATTAGTTTGCTTTTCAGATGAATTTTTTGGAAAGATTGGCGGAAAGTTTGATGACATGCTATATGCTATTGTTGATGGAGACGTATATAAAAGCGAAGATAATCTATTTCTAGTAAAGCACCTGAATAATTTTGAATATTTTATAATTGCCAAAATATTTGATAAAACAAGAAATATCGCTCAGGTAGGAGAATTTTTGATTAATATAGGTGGAGGAATTCCAAATGATCTTGAGAATGGGGAATTTGTTGAATTTCGTGTTAGAAGGATTGATATTTATTAATGTTCAGTGAAAGTCATACGAAAAATTGATTAACTCTATTGGAAAAGATTTTTGAAGACTACCAAGAAACGCAGTAAACTATAAAAATTAGGTATCTGAGGTTATTTTACACTACCCTTTTCCATTGACTATCCTTTCTTATTTCTCTAAAATAGTAGGTGTGTGAAGGGAGATTGATATGAAAAAAGGTTTTGTGCTTGTGCTTTCTGCTTTGGTCTTGGCTTCGTGTGGTCGTCCTCAGAGGACGGTGACGCCTAAGAGTTCGGATACCAAGCAGACCAGCACTTCTGAAAAGAAACAGTCTGGTATGGACTTAAAAGCCATCAAGGCTAAGGACTACTCGAGTATCAAGGGGACTTGGATCGATGGTCGTGGTAATGAGCTGGTCTTTGATGACAAGGGCTTGGTCAGCGAGGATGTTGAGCTTGATGCATCGAGCTTTAAGCAGAAGGACCAGATTGCTGAGATGACGGTTAGTGCTAAGTCGGGTGTTGGAGGCTACGGTCTTTTGCTTCTTCCAAAAGGTCAGAAAGCGGGCAAAGACGATGCTTCGGATAAGTCCAAGGATCGGATCTGGGCTGGTCAGTCACCAGCTTATGGCGATGATGACAATTTCTACTATCGCAAGAAAGAGCAACCGAAAGATCGGGAACAAGTAGATATAGACGATAGCAGTAGTACGTCTAAGACGAGTAAGGCCAAGAAGTGGAATACTCGATCGGATAGCGAGGTTAAATCTTCGAAGAAGGCGGATCGGAATGATTATCCAGCCTACACTGCTACTCAGGTTGAAGCTGCGCGTGTCTGGGCTTATGTGATCAAGAACGTGCCATCAGAATTAAATATTTCAAATAGTGCAGCTGGAACAAAGATTTATAATGGTGGCTTGGGTGTCGATTATCCAAAAGATGTGCGCCATCTATTTGGTTCTTATTCAGCTGAAGGAAATATCACTTACGCATCCAACGGTGATGGGACGGTGACGATCTATCCTGTACCGAGCCACTGGCAACAGTCTGCGGATGAACTCAATAGTGAGGAGTTTATGACGCAATTTACCCA
>JAWGXY010000146.1:0-3791 GCA_032572035.1 Streptococcus parasanguinis | reverse complement strand
AGCTGATGAAATCAGCGTAGTAGAGCCCACTCAACCACTGCGTCTTGCTCGACAATCCAAAAATAATCGAGAGGCTAGGACTTTTGTCCCAGCCTCTTCAGATTGAAGATAAAGTCTTCTGAAAAACTTTCCTTAGGTGAGTACGGACGTCAGCGAACTTCTACGAAGTTCCATGACTTAGTTTTGAGCCTAAGGTCTCAAAACTCCCGAGTGCTAGAAACAATAGCGTTTCTAGCACTTTTCTCACGGCGGAAAGTTTTTAATCTTCAAAAAATAAAAGTCATTTTTTGAAAATCATCTAGCTGTTTTATGTAAAACAATAGTTTGTCTACATTCAAAAAGTTTGGAACAGAAGTTCCAAACTTTTTCTTTCTTACATGGTTTTATCCTTATCACGTACCACTAGTAAGTCTACTTTGGCGTGGCGAAGGATATATTCTGAGGAGGATCCGACCATTAACCGTTCGAAGGCATTGAGTCCGGTAGCTCCGACCATAATAAGGTCAACCCCTTCTTTACTTGGGATATCATTGGCTAAGAGGACTTTTGGATTTCCCATTTCTACAACAGTCACAACATTTTGAACGCCGACTTTTTCAGCACGTTCCTTGTAGCCCTTGAGCAATTCGTTGGCTTCTTCTTGCAATTCTTCGTAGACCTCAGCATCAAAAGTTGAGACGCTTTGAAGGGCACGGGTATCGATGACGTGGGCAATCGTCAATTTAGAGCCGTTGCGAAGAGAAACGTTAACCCCTTTTTCAAAGGCCAATTCTGCTTCATGAGAACCGTCGACAGCGACCATAATGTTTTCGTATTTTTGAGACATAATCCTACCTCCTTATAGCTTGAAAACATGGATAGAATAGAAGGGAATCCTATTCTTTATACACTTATATTTTATCTCTTTTGAGCTAGAATGTAAAGGTAAAGTCTCGCTTTTCTGCTATATTTTTGCAGAATTTTTAAAGTCCTCGGTTTGTACTCTATTTGAACTAGTGGTATAATAGAGATAATTTCGTGAATCGAGGCAGAATATGAAGAAATATAATAAATCAAGCAAACTCGAACATGTCGCTTATGATATTCGTGGTCCAGTATTGGAAGAAGCCATGCGCATGCGAGCAAATGGAGAAAAAATTCTCCGTTTGAATACAGGGAATCCTGCTGAATTTGGCTTTACAGCTCCAGATGAAGTTATCCATGATTTGATCATGAATGCGCGTGATAGTGAAGGTTATTCAGATTCAAAAGGGATTTTTTCAGCCCGCAAGGCCATCATGCAGTACTGCCAGTTGAAGAAAATTCCAAATGTGGATATTGATGATATTTACCTTGGGAATGGAGTGAGTGAGCTGATCGTCATGTCCATGCAAGGACTGCTCGACAATGGGGATGAAGTCTTGGTTCCCATGCCGGACTATCCTCTTTGGACAGCAGCCGTCAGCCTAGCTGGTGGGAATGCCGTTCACTATCTTTGTGATGAAGAAGCAAACTGGTATCCAGATATTGAGGATATCAAGTCGAAAATCACTTCAAACACTAAGGCTATCGTTGTCATCAACCCGAATAACCCAACAGGTGCCCTCTATCCAGATGAGATCCTGCTTGAGATTGTAGAGATCGCTCGCCAAAATAACTTGATCATCTTTGCGGATGAAATTTACGATCGCTTGGTCATGGATGGTGAAAAACACACGGCTATTGCAAGTTTAGCGCCTGATCTCTTCTGTGTGAGTATGAATGGCTTGTCAAAATCTCACCGGATTGCCGGTTTCCGTGTTGGTTGGATGGTTCTATCCGGACCCAAGCATCATGTGAAGGGCTATATCGAAGGCTTGAACATGTTGTCCAATATGCGTCTTTGTTCAAATGTCTTGGCTCAACAAGTTGTACAAACCTCTCTTGGAGGTTACCAATCCGTGGATGAACTCTTGCTTCCAGGTGGTCGAATCTACGAACAACGGAACTTTATCTACAAAGCCATCAATGATATTCCAGGCCTCTCAGCTGTTAAGCCAAAGGCTGGTCTCTATATCTTCCCTAAGATTGATCGGGACATGTACCGCGTGGATGATGACGAGCAATTTGTTTTAGAGTTCTTGAAGCAAGAAAAAATTCTCTTGGTTCATGGCCGCGGCTTTAACTGGAAAGATCCAGATCACTTCCGGATCGTTTACCTTCCACGTGTCGATGAGTTAGCTCAAATTCAAGAAAAAATGACTCGTTTCTTGAAGCAATACAAACGTTAATTAGATAAAGAATTGAAGAGGAAAGTCTTCAATCTTTTTTTGATTCATTTTATAAAATCCATGTCATCGAAACGACATTTTTCTGAATTGCGCATAATTGTAGAAAAAATAAATAATTTTCAGATAATTTGATTGAAATTCCCACACTTATATGATATACTTGAGCTGACTATATGCGAGGTTTATTATGGCAAACTTATTAGAAAAGACACGTAAAATTACATCCATCTTGAAACGGACTGATGAACAGTTGCAGTTCGAGATGCCTTATAATGATATTGCCCAGCAATTAGCGGATATTATCCACTGTAATGCCTGTATCATTAATAGCAAGGGAACCCTTCTTGGTTATTTCATGCGTTACAAGACCAACAATGACCGGGTAGAAGCTTTCTTTCAAAATAAAAAATTACCAGAAGATTATGCCAAGGCAGCTAGTTTGGTCTACGATACAGAAGCTAATTTAGATGTGGACCATGATTTGAGTATCTTTCCGGTCGAAACCAAGTCTGAATTTCCTGATGGCTTGACGACCATTGCGCCTATTCATGTTTCTGGGATTCGATTGGGTTCCTTGATCATTTGGCGCAATGATAAACAGTTTGCGGATGATGATTTGATCTTGGTTGAGATTGCGAGTACCGTGGTAGGGATTCAAATGTTGAACTACCAACGCGAGGAAGACGAGAAGAATATTCGTCGTCGGACAGCGGTGAATATGGCTGTCAATACCTTGTCTTACTCTGAATTGCGTGCTGTTTCTGCCATCCTTAGTGAATTGAAAGGAAATGAGGGACAGTTGACTGCTTCTATCATTGCAGATCGGATTGGTATCACCCGCTCTGTGATTGTCAATGCACTCCGGAAATTGGAGTCAGCTGGTATTATTGAAAGCCGTTCTCTTGGAATGAAGGGAACCTATCTCAAAGTGTTGATTCCAGATATCTTTGAGGAAATTAAGAAAAGAGATTACTAATGACTAAAGCTTTGATTTCAATTGACTACACTGTCGATTTCGTAGCAGATGATGGTAAACTTACGGCGGGTGCCCCTGCACAAGCCATTTCTGAGACCATTGCTCAGGTGACCCAATTGGCCTTTGACCAAGGAGCCTATGTCTTTTTTGCCATTGATGCGCATGATGTAGAGGATCCATTTCATCCTGAAAGCAAGCTCTTCCCACCTCATAATATCATTGGGACTAGCGGACGTGATTTGTACGGCCCTTTAGCAGATTTTTATCGGGAGCACAAAGCGGATCCACGCGTCTTTTGGATGGACAAACGTCATTATTCTGCTTTTTCAGGAACGGATCTAGATATCCGCCTGCGGGAACGCCATGTAGATACCGTTATTTTGACTGGGGTCTTGACTGATATCTGTGTCCTCCATACAGCGGTTGATGCCTACAATCTCGGCTACCAGATCGAAGTCGTGGAACCTGCAGTGGCGTCGCTCACTCCTGAAAATCACCAGTTTGCCTTGAATCATTTCAAGCATGTCTTAGGGGCAAGCTTGGTAGACAGCGCACTAGCTGTATTA
>JAWGXY010000145.1:0-3816 GCA_032572035.1 Streptococcus parasanguinis | reverse complement strand
TTTTGAACATATAAAGTTTCCTCAAGTATCCCTACTGTCGGCTTCTGCATCCAATATCATCTATTATTGGCATACCATTTTGAACTCTCGCTTTCAAAAACTCTTACAACAACACTTGTCTCCCTTACTGGAAGTGCAGGAAGTAGTTCTTGTTTGTAAGAGTTCAGGAGTTAATATGCTGACGCAGTGGCTTAGAAGTGTAGGGAAGGAGGTATCCATGCCAAGGTTGCGCGTGATAGCGCTTGGCCCTGTTTCCCAGCTTCTCTTAAGTCAAAAGGAGTTAGAGGTATTGGTTATCAAAGGCAAAAAAGATCCTTATTCACGAATTTTGGACCGCCATTCAGCGGATATCCAAGTGGATACGAATCATTATAGCTATGAATACAGAGAAGATGTGAAAGGAATCATCTATGACTGGATTAGACAAAGTGATAAAAATCGATGTGATTAGCGTCCCCTTTAGTGGTCATTTATTTCCGACTTTGACTTTGGTTAAGCCCTTGCTGGAGGATCCTCGTTTTCAGGTTCGAGTCATCACAGGTTTTCAAAAAAAGGAATTGGTCGAGCAGATTGGCTTCGACTGCCTTGCCTTGTTTCCTGATCGTCCGACAGTCATGGAAGATATAGCCAATACAGCCAAGCAAGCAAATCTCTTTATCATGTACCAACAATTAGGGGCTAATAGCAAACTGATTCCTGAAGTTTTCAACGAGATAAATCGAATTTGGGACTCTGAAGGACAACCGGACTTGATTATTGCAGATTTTGTAGCCGCTCCTGCTGGAGTTTTAGCAGATCGTTTGGACATTCCCTGGATTACGACCATTCCAAGTCCAGTAGCGATTGAAAGTCGCACGACTACCCCTGCATATCTAGGAGGATGGAAACCGCACCAAGGGACCTTCTACAAGTGGAGAGATGCTCTGGGTAGGCAAGTCATCCGTCTGGCAAAGAAAGTTGGGTTTGCGCTGGTTAAGAAGAATCTTGATACCATACAGGATTTTAAACTCTACCGTGAAGATGGGACAGAAGGGGTCTATTCTCCCTATTCAATCTTGGCTCTGGGAATGAAAGAGTTGGAGTTTCGAGACGATTTTCCATCCCAACTCAAATGGGTTGGTTATCGCTGTCTCTCTTTTGATCGACTTCCTCAAGAACAGAAACAGTATTTTACGAGTTCTAAAAAGCGGGTCCTTGTTACCTGTGGCACTCATTTAAAATGGGAAAAAGAGCGGATGGTGGAGTTGGCAAAGCTTTTGAGCCAAGAACATCCTGACTATGTCTTTTACGTAACCCTAGGCGACCCTAGTGGTTTGGAGCATCCACCAAGGATGTTGTCAGATAATCTTCTGATTTTTGATTACCTTCCTTATTCAGATGTTCTAAATCAGATGGACTTTGCCATTCATCATGCAGGTGCTGGGATTTTGATGGGGTGTATCGAAGAGGGGATTCCTAGTCTGATTTTGCCCCAGGACTATGACCAGTTTGACAATGCGGTTCGGGCTGAGTTATTCCAAGTAGGATTGGTTTCTCGTAAAAAGACAGATTCCGAAGTTTTGCGCTTATTTAATGAATTGGTTTCTCGGGAGGATTGGAATCATCTAAAGGTCCTCGCTCAACAAAGCAAGGCTTATCAACCAACAGAGATGCTTTATCAAGAAATCGAGAGACTCTTGAAAGTGAAGTTATAGAGGAAGTGGAGGGGAGACTTCTGTTTGCTTTCTTTCAGAGGCCTTCTATTGATGAACATAAAAAAACTAGAGCGCAAGCTCTAGTTTTTTGGTTGTTGATGGGTGATGTTCTTTCCCCAAGGGATGAGATTTTCTTTTTTCTCTTTGATCCGTTGGATATTGTCCTTGTGACGAATAATGATCAAGGTTGCTAGGGCCAAGACAATGAATGTAAAAAGCGGATCATAGCTGTGCAAGATCCATCCAGTCAAAGGAAGAAGGAGGACCGAAAGAATGGCGAGTAGCGCAACGGTAACACTCGAAAACGAGATCATACTGGTTAAGTAAAGGCTGGCTACAAAATAAACAGCTAAAATGAGTAGCAGGATAGGCGAGAAACCAAGTAAGACACCAGCACTCGTCGCCACTGCCTTTCCACCCTTGAATCCAGCAAAAATTGGGAAAGTGTGCCCCAATACAGCTAAGAGACCAAAGACCATCGGCGAGATCCCCTGAATTCCAAAGAAAGTCGGAAGGAGAACGGCCAAAGTTCCTTTCAAGAAATCAATCGCAAAGACGATGATCCCAGCTTTCTTCCCTAAAATCCGAAAGGTATTGGTCGTTCCTGTATTGCCCGAGCCATGTTCCCGTATATTAATATGGAAAAAGATTTTCCCAATCCATAATCCCGAAGGAATGGAGCCTAACAGATAGGCTAAGATTAAAACACTTATTTCTTTCATCATACCTTCATTATATCAAAAAGCCATCAATAGAAAAAGCAATTTCTGGAGTTCAAGTGTGACATCTGAAGAAAGTGCCCAGCCAACATTTTGTACTGGGATATAGAAATCTCCATATAGAGAGAAAAAATTTTGCAAAATTTCCTAAAAAACTGTAATATAGAAAAGATGAACAAACAGGAGG
Organism: Streptococcus parasanguinis; assembly: GCA_032572035.1. Taxonomy (GTDB): domain Bacteria; phylum Bacillota; class Bacilli; order Lactobacillales; family Streptococcaceae; genus Streptococcus; species Streptococcus parasanguinis_AB. The sequence goes on along the minus strand of JAWGXY010000145.1, from coordinate 1,216 downwards.
TTCCTTGTGGCAAAAAAGGAAATCAATATTAATAATTATAATGACGATGCCATTCAGGTACTAGAAGGGTTGGATGCAGTCCGTAAACGTCCAGGGATGTATATCGGATCGACCGATGGAAATGGCTTGCATCACATGGTCTGGGAGATCGTGGACAATGCGGTCGATGAAGCCTTGTCTGGCTTTGGCTCACAAATCGATGTAACGATTAATAAAGATGGTTCTCTATCGGTAGAAGACCAGGGACGTGGAATGCCGACCGGGATGCATGCTATGGGCAAACCAACCGTTGAGGTGATCTTTACGGTCCTCCACGCCGGAGGGAAGTTTGGTCAAGGAGGCTATAAGACATCTGGAGGTCTTCACGGAGTGGGATCTTCTGTCGTCAATGCCCTTTCTAGCTGGCTAGAGGTAGAAATTACTCGTGATGGAGCTGTCTATAAGCAACGTTTTGAAGATGGGGGAAAACCAGTTACAACCCTTGAAAAGATCGGCTCTGCTCCCAAGTCTAAGACAGGGACTAAGGTTACCTTCATGCCAGATCCAACCATCTTTTCAACGACGGATTTCAAATTTAATACCATTGCTGAGCGAATCAAAGAATCAGCCTTCTTGCTGAAGGACGTGACGCTGACGCTGACCAATCTCCGCAAGGAAGAAGATAACCATGTGGCCTTTCACTATGAAAATGGTGTCCAAGATTTCGTAGAGTACTTGAACGAGGACAAGGAAACTTTGACACCGGTTCTCTACTTTAGTGGCGAATCAGATGGTTTTCAGGTGGAAGTGGCCATGCAATACAATGATGGCTACTCAGATAATATCTTGTCCTTCGTTAATAATGTCCGCACCAAAGATGGGGGAACCCACGAGACGGGTCTGAAGACAGCCATTACCAAGGCTATGAACGACTATGCAAGAAAGACAGGACTTCTCAAAGAAAAAGACAAGAATCTGGAAGGATCAGACTACCGTGAAGGTTTGTCTGCTGTTCTCTCTATCCTGGTTCCAGAAGCTCATTTGCAGTTTGAAGGGCAAACCAAAGACAAATTAGGAAGTCCCTTGGCTCGTCCAGTGGTCGATAGCATTGTTTCTGATAAATTGACTTTCTTCCTCATGGAAAATGGGGAGTTGGCCTCTAATCTCATTCGTAAGGCTATTAAAGCCCGGGATGCGCGTGAAGCTGCTCGAAAAGCGCGGGATGAGAGTCGAAATG
>JAWGXY010000144.1:0-3819 GCA_032572035.1 Streptococcus parasanguinis | reverse complement strand
GCAATCATTCCTTGCGCATGGCCGGATTGGACATCACTTACCGCTGCGTCAAATCCAGGATTATTAATCTCGATGGTAAATCCTTGGTCTTTGGCAATAGCCTTGATCAAGTCCATATCGATCCCTGTGTATTTGTTTTTTCCATTTTGGAAGACAAATGGTGCAAAAGATGAGTCACTTGAAATTACATATTTTGATTTTTTAGGAGTTGCTTTTTGACCAGCAGGAGTAGTTGTTTCTGGAACGGCACTGTTACTTGATGATTGGCTTTCACCTGTCCATTTCTTGATGATCTCATCAAGTGTTCCATCAGCTTTCATTTGAGCGAGAGCCTTGTTAAATTCAGTGATCAACTTTTCATGATTGCCACCTTTTTTAACACCAAAGGCAAAGCCACCGACTGCTTCCCCGTCCATATTGATAGCTAGGTCCTGACCCTTTTGGATGGCGTATTGAATAACAGGTTGGTCATCCATGACTGCATCCACTGCACCAGCTGATAAACTGTTATACATGAGATCACCGGTATCAAAAGTCTTGATCTTGTAGCCGTACTTGTCCTTGTTTTTATCGAGGAAGCGTTGGGCTGCAGTACCGTTTTTAACACCGACTGTCTTCCCTTTTAATTGGCTGTACTTCGTGATTTTATCGGCTTTCGTAGTCGCGATGACAACTTTTGTATCGTAGTAAGTATCAGACATGGTGAACACTTTTTCACGTTCTGTTGTTGTGGTCATACCGGCCATGATGGCATCCGCTTGACCAGCTTGAACTGCGTTGACCGCTGCATCAAATCCAGGGAAGGATTTGTCCAAATCCCAGCCATTGATTTCAGCGACCTTGTCCAAGATCTCTACGTCAATTCCTTTATAGGTTTGATCTGAATCCTTAAATTCAAATGGTGCATACGCTGTGTCGAAAACGACCTTGATCGTCTCAGCATGAGCATGACCAGCGAATGCAACGAATGGAAATAAGAAAAGCAAACATGCTAGTAATTTTTTCTTCATTTCTGTCTCCTTATAATTCTTTTCTCTTTGGGTATTTGACCCATGAGCACATTGACCAAAGGATGGCCTTAAAAAAACAAATCATTCATACCAAAACGAGTATGAATGGTCTTATGTTTTTCTAAAAAAGCTATTATATCAGAAAATAGTCTGCTTTGCAAGAAAAATCGGGTTTTCATGTTAGGTTTTCTGACATGAAACAATGTTGCAGCTCTGGATTTTCTTTGTTACAATGGACCTATTAGATAAATGGAGGTTGATCATGAAGAAAGGAAAGATCATTCAGGATATAAAAACAAACACATCTATGCCAGTTCTTATTTCTACACTATTCTATGTATTATTAGCATCTCTCTTTATAGAAGGAGGCCTTTGGATTGGTAGTGAACTTGTGGGGCCATTTTCCTTAGTTATAGGTTATCTAGTGGAGTTCTTTTCGCCAGGAAATGGGACAGCAAGTATTCAAGAATTTTTCTACCATTATCTTCTCTATTATGAGCTTTTCAGTTTTGTAATCATACTATTTCTCTTTATTTTTTGGGTGAAGGTCATAGAGAAGAATGCTTTATCAAGCTTAGGCTTTGTAAAAAGAAATTGGCTCAAGTATCTAGTCTGGGGGATCATGATTTCACTTGTTCAAATGGGAGTGATCGCGCTTGTCTACCAAGTAAGTGGCATCGGGTCTTTTGTGTTAAATGAGCTCAGTATAGAGCCCTTGCTTTTTATCCTAGGATTATTTCCATTTTGGTTTCTGCAAGGGGGGACGGAAGAAGTAGCAACACGAGGCTGGCTCCTGACTCGGATTGCTGCAAGAACTAATCTGCCTTTAGCGATCGCGATTTCTAGTAGTCTCTTTGGCATTCTGCATATGGGAAATGCAGGAGTGACCTTCTTATCCGTTCTGAATATCATCCTCGATGGAGTGCTGGCTGGTCTGCTTTTTATCTATACGGATAGTATCTGGCTAGTGGTCGCCCAACACGGAACTTGGAACTATGTACAAGGAAATCTCCTTGGTTTTCAAGTCAGTGGCACAGGCGCAGATGCGTCTATCTTTAGTTTTACCATGGGAGATGGACCTGACTGGTTGACCGGAGGGGCATTTGGAGCAGAAGGATCAATCATCACCACTCTGGTTCTTCTTGTATCCCTAGTGATTGTCTATCGCTTAGGGGAGAGGAAAGAAAAGTTTGATGACTAACCTCTGTGTAATGTCTGAAAGTCATATATGAAAAAGACAAACACCAAAAATGACGTTTGTCTGCCTTCTGAGTCGAACACATATTGATGAGTTCGGCTTTTTCTATATAATAATGGGAATGATTAGCTTGACTTGTGCACCATTATGAATATTTTCTAAATGCATAGTTCCATTATGAAGTTTCATGACGCGTTTCACGAAAGATAAACCAAGTCCAAAGTGACTTTCTTGAGAGGGTGTTCTTGCTTGGTCCTCTTTATAGAAAAGATTTCCAGCATGGTGTAATACATTTTTTGAAAAAGTAGATTGATTATTCCATATGGTTAGAACTAATCGATTATTTTCTTGTGACATTGTTAGCTGGATCTTTGCATCATTTTCTTTTTGATGTTGTATTGCATTATTAATAATATTGGTGATTGCTCGAAAAAATAGATTGGAATGAATGGCAATTTGTGTTGATGGAGTTACTGTATTTGAAAAAACAAATTGTGTACTTCTAGGGAGTAACGGAGTAATATGTTCCTTCAATTGATGAGTTAATTGTTGAATCGATATATTTTCAAGTTGAATATCATGGTCGTAAAAGGTTTTGGAATATTGGATAAAGTGGTTAAAATAATCGTTTAACTGAATGCTTGCTTGCTCAAGATCTTTTAGACATTCCATTGTTTGAGGTGTTTGCTCAGTGGATTGTAAGAATTCAGCATTTCCTCTGATAACAGTTAGAGGGCTACGAAGATCATGTGCAGCGCTAGATACTTGAAACATGAGTTCTTTTTTTTGATCTTTTTCATTTTGAATTCTATTTTTTATATCAGATTGCATTTTTTCAATCAGATCGTTTGTTTCAATGAATTCTTTAATCTGCAAATGGTGATGTTCATTTTTGGTGAAATATAGTCCACTATGATAAACCATGTTCATTTCTTTTTGAATCTTGGTTAATAATTGTCTAATATTTATTACAATGATAAAAATTAAAATGATGCAAAGATAAATCCAAGAACTGACGCTAAAAAATAAAGCAAAGCGATTAGCATTTTTCTCATTGATTCCAGATACAGAAGATAGAAGAGCTGGAACTATGTAAAAAAGTATCAGACATAGAAGAAATTGCCAAATGATTTTAAGGTAGGTACGCTTAATGAGTTGCTTGATTGTCAATTCTTTTTCCATTTGTATCCTCCTCCCCATACTGTTTTGATGGGATCAATTTGATGAATCTTAAATTTTTGTCTGATTTGATAGATGTATTCAGTAATGGATCGTAGTTGTGCATCAGAGTCTACAGGATAAAGATAATTGTAAAGTTCTTCTATGCTAAATATTCGGTTTTCATTTTTTGCTAAAAGATAAAGTAAATCAAACTCTCGCTTGGTTAATGAAATTCTCTTTGATTGATAATAAACTTCTTGACTATCTCGATAAAAAGTTATATTTGAATCCATCTCTTCTTTAGAGGCGTTGTGAGATCTTTCTTCCCTCCGAAGATGCATTTGAATTCTTGCAATCAATTCCTTTATGCTGAATGGTTTTGTGATGTAATCATCGGCTCCGGCTTGTATTCCTTTTAGTAAATCTTCTTCAAAATCTTTAGCTGTTAGA
>JAWGXY010000143.1:0-3822 GCA_032572035.1 Streptococcus parasanguinis | reverse complement strand
CGTCGTCCCACCTCCGCACAGTTGAGTAGGGCTGTAAAAGCTGATGAAATCAGCGTAGTAGAGCCCACTCAACCACTGCGTTTTGCTCGACAATCCAAAGATGATTGAGAGGCTAGGACTTTTATCCCAGCCTCTTCATTATTTCAAGGTCTTGTTTATTTTTTATAAAAAAATGTTTAAAAATTTTCGCTGTAAGGGTTTACAAAACAAAAAGTTTATGATAGAATAAGTTTATAAGTTGAATAGCAGTGAGCGTTACTAAGTTAGATTAGGCGTGACCACAAGTAGACTGAACAATTAGTGTATGCTAGTTTTTTCAGTTGCTTCGTGGTCATTTTTATTTGCTTTTAACAAATTTTACAAAGGAGAGCCTCATGTATCGTATTATCCATCCAATGAACAATAATGTTGCTTTGGTTCAAAATGAACTACAACAAGAGTTGATTGTTATTGGGAGTGGGATTGCATTTGGGAAAAAGAAAAATGATCTAGTAGCTGATGATAAGGTCGAAAAAGTATTTCGTTTAAACACGGATGAGTCAAGAGAAAACTTTATGGCCCTTCTAAAGAATGTTCCTCTTGATTTCATTACAACCACTTATGAAGTGATTGATACCTTGTCTAAGAAATATGCCTATCCTGTTCAAGAATATATCTATGTGACATTAACAGATCACATCTTTTGTTCTTACCAGGCAGTTCAACAGGGAAGATATAAATACAGTGACCTTCCTGATGTGTCTGCTATGCATCCGATTCCCTATAAAATCGCAAAAGAAGCGATTGAGATCTTTCGAAAGCGGCTCTTGGATCAATTTCCTGACGATGAAGTGAATCGCATCGCTTATCATTTCATTAATGCACAAGGGGAAATGATTCATGAGCAAGATCCAGATGTTCAGGACCGACAAGTTATTTTGAAAGCTGTAGAAGAAAAACTAGCTCAAAATGGATTGAAACGGAAAGAAGAAAACAGTCATTTCTATGATCGCTTTATGATCCATCTCAATTATTTCCTAGATTCGCTAGATAAGGGAAGAGAAGATCCAGAAGGTTTGAGCGAGATGGAACAACTGATTCAGCTAAGTTATCCAAAGGCTTATGAGATTAGTCATCAAATCTACCAAACCATCGCTGAACAGACAAGAGCCAAGATATCTCCTAATGAAAAAGTCTATTTAGCCCTTCATATTCAACGTCTATTATAAAAATTTTCAAAAGGTATCATAAGGAGGAACCAACATGAATAAAGAAGAAGTCCAATTACTTGGCTTTGAAATTGTCGCTTATGCCGGTGACGCTCGATCAAAATTAGTGGAAGCCTTAAAAGCTGCTGAAAATGGTGATTTTGCTAAAGCAGAATCCTTAGTAGAAGAAGCGGGGTCTTGTATCGCTGAGGCTCACAAATCTCAAACGACCATGCTAGCGCATGAAGCAGCAGGAGAAGAAATCCCCTATAGCATTACCATGATGCATGGTCAAGACCATCTCATGACAACAATCCTATTAAAAGACGTGATTCACCATCTGATTGAACTATATAAAAGAGGAGCGAAATAATGAATAAACTGATTGAACTGATTGAAAAAGGGAAACCTTTCTTTGAAAAGATTTCTCGAAACAAATATTTGCGAGCGATTCGGGATGGCTTTATTGCAGGGATGCCTGTTATCCTTTTCTCATCTATCTTCATCCTAATTGCGTATGTACCAAACGCTTGGGGATTCCATTGGTCTAAAGATATTGAAACTTTCTTGATGACTCCATATAGCTATTCTATGGGCATCTTGGCCTTCTTCGTTGGTGGTACAACGGCTAAGGCTTTGACTGATTCAATGAACCGCGACCTTCCAGCAACTAACCAAATCAACTTCATTTCTACAATGTTGGCTTCTATGGTTGGCTTCTTGCTCATGGCTGCCGAACCTGCTAAAGAAGGTGGATTCTTAACAGCCTTCATGGGTACAAAAGGTCTGTTGACAGCCTTCATTGCAGCCTTTGTTACCGTTAATGTTTATAAGGTCTGTGTGAAAAATAATGTGACGATTCGCATGCCAGACGAGGTTCCACCAAATATTTCACAAGTATTTAAAGACCTGATTCCATTTACATTGTCAGTTGTACTCTTGTATGCACTTGAATTAGTTGTGAAAGCAAGCCTTCATGTAACGGTTGCTGAATCAATCGGTACCCTTCTTGCTCCACTATTCTCAGCAGCAGACGGTTATGTTGGTATTACGATTATTTTCGGTGCCTTTGCATTCTTCTGGTTTATTGGTATTCACGGCCCATCTATCGTTGAGCCTGCGATTGCAGCGATCACTTATGCAAATGCCGAAGTCAACTTGAACCTCCTTCAACAAGGTATGCACGCTGATAAGATCCTTACATCTGGTACACAAATGTTCATCGTCACTATGGGTGGTACTGGTGCAACTCTTGTTGTTCCGTTCATGTTTATGTGGTTATGTAAATCGAAACGAAATCGTGCTATTGGACGCGCTTCAGTAGTTCCTACATTCTTTGGTGTAAACGAACCAATCTTGTTTGGTGCACCACTTGTTTTGAACCCAATCTTCTTTATCCCATTCATCTTTGCACCAATTGCAAACGTATGGATCTTTAAGTTCTTTATTGAAACACTTGGCATGAACTCATTTACTGCCAACCTTCCATGGACTACACCAGGACCTCTTGGTATTGTTCTTGGTACAAACTTCCAGTTCTTATCATTCGCTCTTGCAGCATTGTTAATTGTAGTAGATATTGTTATCTACTATCCATTCCTCAAGGTTTATGATGAACAAATTCTTGAAGAAGAACGTTCAGGTAAAACTAATGATGAATTAAAAGAAAAGGTAGCTGCAAACTTTAACACTGCAAAAGCAGATGCTATTCTTGAAAAAGCTGGAGTAGATTCAGCACAAAATACAATTACTGAAGAAACAAACGTCCTCGTTCTTTGTGCTGGTGGAGGAACAAGTGGTCTTCTTGCCAATGCTTTGAATAAAGCCGCAGAAGAGTATAAAGTTCCAGTTAAAGCTGCAGCAGGTGGCTATGGAGCCCACCGTGAAATGTTGCCAGAATTTGACCTTGTTATCTTGGCGCCTCAGGTTGCTTCCAACTTCGAAGATATGAAGGCTGAAACAGATAAACTAGGCATCAAATTGGCGAAGACAGAAGGTGCTCAGTACATCAAGTTAACCCGTGATGGAAAAGGTGCTCTAGCCTTTGTTCAAGCTCAATTTGAAGAATAAGAACTAAAAAGTGAGATGGAGATGGATGGCTCACTAACTCCTCTCCCCTCGCTTTTCATTTTATCCAATCAAGAAATAGGTGAAAATATGACAAAAACACTTCCTAAAGATTTTATTTTTGGTGGCGCAACTGCAGCTTATCAGGCAGAAGGTGCGACTCATACAGACGGTAAAGGACCTGTTGCATGGGATAAATATTTAGCAGACAACTATTGGTATACTGCTGAACCAGCGAGTGATTTCTACCATAAATATCCAGTAGACTTACAGTTGGCGGAAGAATATGGCGTAAACGGAATTCGTATTTCTATTGCTTGGTCACGTATTTTCCCAACTGGCTATGGTGAAGTCAATCCAAAAGGGGTAGAATTCTATCATAAGTTATTTGCAGAATGCCATAAACGTCATGTAGAACCATTCGTAACTCTTCACCACTTTGATACTCCTGAAGCTCTTCACTCAAATGGAGACTTCTTGAATCGTGAAAATATCGAACACTTTGTAGATTATGCTGCTTTCTGTTTTGAAGAATTCCCAGAAGTCAACTACTGGACAACCTTCAATG
>JAWGXY010000142.1:0-3891 GCA_032572035.1 Streptococcus parasanguinis | reverse complement strand
GTTAGAATTCGATTTCGTCGTCCCACCTCCGCACAGTTGAGTAGGGCTGTAAAAGCTGATGAAATCAGCGTAGTAGAGCCCACTCAACCACTGCGTCTTACTCGACAATCCAAAAACAATTGAGAGGCTAGGACTTTTGTCCCAACCTCTCTCTGTGCATTATTTCGATTTAATGTAGTTAACACCATCTGCTTTTGGCGCAACTGCTTGTCCGAAGAAGGCTGCCAAGACAACCATGGTCAAGACATAAGGCGCAATTTGCAAGTAGATGGATGGGATACCTTTAAGCAAAGGCAATTGATTCCCGATAACAGCCAAACTTTGTGAAGCTCCAAAGAAGAGACTAGCAAGCATGGCCCCGATTGGGTTCCATTTCCCAAAAATCATAGCCGCAAGGGCGATAAATCCAGGACCTACAATAGTAGTTACCGCGAAGTTAACAGAAACTGACTGAGCGTAAATGGCTCCTCCGATTCCTGCAAGAGCACCTGAGATCATCACTCCTAAGTAGCGCATTCTATATACATTGATTCCCAATGTATCTGCTGCTTGTGGGTGTTCACCAACTGAACGAAGACGCAATCCAAATTTCGTCTTGAACATGATAAACCAAGCAAAGAATGAAAATAGAATCGCAACCCAGCCGATGATGCTGGCATTGTTGAAGAAAATATCCCCAATGACCGGAATTTTAGATAAGACTGGAATAGATGTTTTCCCAAAGGCAACTTTGATATTATCAGTTTGTCCCTTGTTATACATCGCTTTGACAAGAAAGACGGCCAATGGAGGTGCCATCAAGTTCAATACTGTACCTGAGACGATATGGTCAGCACGGAAATGAATGGTTGCCACCGCGTGGATCAAGGAGAAGAGTACTCCAATTCCTGCAGCAACGATCAAGGACAACCATGGTGTCAAACTTCCTAACTCAGGCTCAAAAGTCAAGTTAAAGATAATACCTGAGAAGGCTCCCATAACCATGATTCCTTCCAGACCAACGTTAACAACCCCAGCGTGTTCTGAGTATGCTCCTCCGATACTTGTGAAGATCAGCGGCGCCGCATACACAATCATAGAGGAAACAAGAATACTTAAAATCGTTACAATACTCATTAGTTTGCTCCTCCTTTTTTAGCTGAACGCATCGAGATCATCTTTTCAATAATGTAGTGGGCACATACGAAGAAGATAATAGATGCTGTCACAATTTGAACGACTTCTTCAGGGATTGCAGCTGGTTTCATACCAACTCCCCCAATTTGAAGTGCACCAAACAAGAAGGCAGCAAATGGAATACCAATTGGTGAATTCATTGCAAGAAGGGCAACGGCCATACCATTAAATCCAACACTCATCGAGCTGGTTTGAACGTAGACATTTGAGTAAATCCCCAGACCTTCTGCTACCCCTCCGATACCAGCAAGAGCACCAGAAATGATCATAGAAAGGATAATGGTCCGTTTTGCAGACATCCCTGCATATTCCGCCGCATTCGCATTGAGACCAACGGCACGGATTTCAAAACCAAGTGTTGTTTTCTTCATCAAGAACCAGATGAGCACCACTGCGATGATGGCAAAGAAGATCCCGATGTTCATTTGTGATTTGTCCGTCAAATTACGCAACCACTCCGTCTGGTAGACAGCGTTGGCTCCCACATCAATGGTTGAGTCCTTGTTTTTCATCAAGGAAGCTGGGAAGCTATGAATCAAGGCATTCCCACCGTAGAGAACAATGTAGTTCATCATAATGGTGATAATGACCTCACTGGTTCCGAGATAGGCACGAAGGAAACCAGGAATCGCTCCAATAAATCCACCTGCGATAGCCGCAATCAAAACGGTCATCGGAATCATCAGTAAGCGAGGCATATTTGGGAAGGAAAGGGCAAACCAAGTCGCCATGATCCATCCTGCAAAAGCCTGACCAGGAAGTCCAACGTTAAAGAAGCCGGCCCGGCTAGCTACCGAAAATCCAAGAGCAACTAAAATCAGTGGCCCCATAGCACGGGAAATATTACCCCAACTCTTAATCGAACCAAAGGCTTTCTTAAACAGCAATTCATATCCCCAAAGGGCATCATAGCTGAAGGCCCACATAATAATGGCACCTAAGACCAATCCTAAAAGGACAGACACCAATGGAACGGCAATTTGTTTTAAATTCTTATTCATTTGATGCTCCCTCCTTTACTTGTCCTCCTGCCATGAGGATTCCAAGTTCTTGCTTATTCGTTGTTTCAGGGGTTACGATCCCTTGGATCTTCCCATCATGAATAACCGCAATACGGTCAGAAACATTCAAAATTTCATCTAATTCAAAACTGACAACCAGAACGGCTTTTCCATTATCCCGTTCTTGGATCAAGCGTTTGTGGATATATTCGATCGCTCCAACGTCCAATCCACGAGTCGGCTGGCTAACGATCAAGAGATCTGGATCGCGATCGATTTCCCGAGCGATAATGGCTTTTTGCTGGTTCCCTCCAGAGAGAGCCTTAGCAGGTACCACTTCACTGGCTGCACGAACGTCAAACTCTTCCATCAACTTCTTGGCATAAGAGGTAATATTTGGATAATTCAAAATACCATTCTTGCTAAGAGGTTCTTTATAGTAGGTTTGAAGAGCCATGTTTTCAGAGATCATCATATCAAGGACCAAACCATCCCGGTGACGGTCTTCAGGGACGTGCCCTACCTTCATTTCTGTGATTTGACGTGGACGTAGTCCTACAACATCCTTGCCTTTAATCTTAATTGAACCCGATTTTACCTTCCGTAGACCTGTAATGGCTTGGATCAACTCAGACTGACCATTTCCATCAATCCCTGCGATCCCAACGACTTCACCAGCACGAAGTTCCAGTGACAAATTCTTAACAGCTGGGACACCACGGTTTTCGTTTACAACCAAGTTTTCGATCGACAAGACCACTTCTTTCGGTTGAGAAGGACCTTTTTCAGTCTTAAAGGAAACAGAACGGCCGACCATCATTTCGGCCAAGTCTTGGTTAGTAGCTCCACCAATCTCGACTGTCTCAATCGATTTACCACGACGGATAACTGTGACGCGGTCAGAAACAGCACGGATTTCATCCAACTTGTGCGTAATCAAGATGATCGATTTTCCTTCATTCGCCAAGTTCTTCATGATTGTCATCAATTCTTCGATTTCAGCTGGTGTCAACACCGCAGTTGGTTCATCGAAGATTAGGATGTCGGCTCCACGATAAAGCGTCTTTAAGATTTCCACACGTTGCTGCGCACCAACGGAAATATCCTCAACTTTAGCATTTGGATCTACTGCCAAGCCATATTTTTTAGACAAGTCAAGGATATCTTGACTGGCTTTTTTAAGGTCCAAAATACCATGCTTCGTGGTTTCAGAACCAAGGATGATATTTTCAGCAACAGTGAAGGCTTCAACCAACATAAAGTGTTGGTGCACCATTCCAATTCCTAAAGAAGCTGCTTTTGAAGGTGAGTCTAGGTTAACAGTATTTCCATTTACCACGATGTCTCCGCTAGTTGGTTCCAACAAACCAGCCAGCATATTCATCAGGGTAGATTTTCCCGCACCATTTTCTCCAAGAAGTGCATGGATTTCACCTTTGCGCAACTGAAGATTAATCTTGTCATTTGCTACAAAGTCACCAAATTTTTTGGTAATCTCACGCATTTCGATGACATATTCATGTGTCATGGGGGTGTTTCCTTTCAAATCTATTTTTATTTCAATAAAATCTACTAGGGTTGCTAATAGATTTTACTGAGACAAAAATGTCTCAATTTATTAAAAGGAACGGCCCTTGAAGGTCGGGCCGATCCAATCAAATATTATTTTTCAGGAACTTTAAGAGACCCGTCAAGGATTTTAGCTTTAGCATCT
>JAWGXY010000141.1:0-3895 GCA_032572035.1 Streptococcus parasanguinis | reverse complement strand
TGAGTAGGGCTATAAAAGCTGATGAAATCAGCGTAGTAGAGCCCGCTCAACCACTGCGTCTTGCTCTACAATTCAAAAACAATTAAGAGGCCAGGACTTTTGTCCCAGCCTTTTTTTGATGGAATGAATCATTTCCATGGTATAATGGGAGGACTATTCATAGAGAAGATCAAAAGGAGACAAGAGTGGAGCAAAAACATCACTGTCAAGTCCTATGGGCGAAAAATAAATACCTGGTGCTCAGTCGTTCGAGTAATATCTACAAGGAAATCCGGGAATACCTCAAGCGAGACCAGGTGGAGGTCAGCCACGTCGAGGACCTGATCCAGCAAGCGCTGGCCTTGCCAGAAAATCGTGGCCAGGTCTCCAATGCCTTTCAGCATATCTGGGGCTATTTCAAAAAGCAGGCGACTGCAGAGGAAAAGGCGGACTTCATGCTGCTACTTGAGAAATACCAGCATGGCCAAGCTAGCCAAGAGGATCTCATCAAGGGGATCCAGACGCTCCTTGAGCGCTATCCCAATCGCTACTTGCAAGACTCCACTCTACTAGGAGGTCAATAGATGAGACTGTGGCACCAAGACTTGATTAGCAAACTCCCTCGTCCCCAGCTCCTGGGCCAACACCGGGAATGCTGCGCCCTGAGAGGCAATGGCTGGGGCAAGAAGCACGCGACGGTCAACTATGTCTTTGACTACTCGCCCTATCGCCTCTATGCCTATCACCGCCTGATCATGGAGGAGATGACCGTTCGTGGCTACAAGGTCAGCCCAGAGTGGTGGGAGCCGACCTATCGAGGCAAAACCTGCCCAGCCTATCCAGAGCTGAAAGAAGAAGCCTTGAGCATCCCTATCTATCCCGAGCATCAGGACACTTACCTCCAAGAATGCCTGGATAACCTAGCAGAAAAAGGGATTTATTTAGACTAAGAAAAAACGGACCAAACCAGGTTCGTTTTTTTGCGCCAAATCCCAACAAAATGCTTTGAAAGCGTTAATTTCTTTCCCAAACATGCTATAATAATAGGAGATTATGTACAGGAAAAGGATAGACGGATGAAGGCAGTAGCGACTCCAGAACTTGAGATCGAAAGAGTGGAGTAGCACAGCTTAAATAGGATGATGATATGAAAAGAGAAAAAGAGTTTTCAGAACTGACGAGGGTTCAAATTCCAGCAGCATTGCACTTGATGCGCCTAGGATATACATATCTGCCACACAATGGGAAAGAGTTAAAAGAAAGAGATCCAGAGACGAATATTCTGGTATCTATTTTTAGAGAGCAATTTTTGAAGTTCAATAATTACGCAACGGATCTGGATGTTGAACGAGAGCTAAGTAATATCAAGTTGGAACTAGACCAAAATGATCTGGGACGGGCTTTTTACAAACGAATCATCGGAGAAACAAGTGGGACCTATATTGATTGGGAACATCCTGAAGCCAATACCTTTCATCTCGCGCTTGAGGTTACTTGCCAAAATGGGCAAGATGAATTCCGCCCAGATATTGTTATTTTTATCAATGGTCTACCTCTATCTTATATCGAAGTCAAACAACCCAATGCTATTCGTGATGGAAAGCCAGGGATTCAGTCAGAACAAGACAGAACCAGATACCGTTTTGAAAATCGCAAGTTCCGTCGCTTCAATAACATCACCCAGTTGATTGCCCTCTCTGACAATTTGCCTTACATCAGTGGACAAGGTCAGCAAAAACAGGGTTCTTATTACGGTTCAAAAGCATATTAAAAAACCAAGTTTAATGCTTTTAAAGAAGAAAGAGAAGAAGATTTTCTTCATTCCTTTGACCCTCTAACAGAGGAGCAAATTGACTTCGTCCTAGAAGATATGAAACGTTTTGCCCTCAAATCTCAACCTGAGTTTACAACATGTCTGAAACACGATACACCTTGCAATACTTTCTTGTCTTCCCTGTATCAGAAAGAACGTCTGCTCTTTATGCTTCGTTTTGGTCTGGTCTATGTAGAAGAAGAAAGCAAGGATGGGCAGATGCAACTGCAAAAGCACGTGATGCGATATCCGCAGTATTTTGCGACACGTGCTATCGAAGAAACCATCACAAAGGGTGTTAAAAAGGGTGTTATCTGGCATACACAAGGGTCAGGTAAGACTGCCTTGGCTTTCTTCAATATCCGCTACCTGACCGACTATTTTTCAAAACAAGGAATTGTTCCTCAGTTTTACTTTGTCGTCGATCGTTTGGACCTGGCAGACCAAGCCTTTAAAGAGTTTACCAAACGAGGGCTCAAGGTGAAGCGCATCAACAATCCTCAAGAGCTCAATCAAAAACAAGACGGCTATGATGTGGCTGTGGTCAATATCCAGAAATTTAAGGATAATTCAGACCTGACTGACCGCTCTGGTTATGACCTCAATCGTCAAAATATCTACTTTATCGATGAAGCCCACCGTTCTTATAATGAACGTGGTTCCTACCTACCAAATCTCTATCAGGCAGATACCAAGGCCATTAAGATTGCCTTGACTGGAACGCCATTAATCACCTATAAGAAAGATGGCAAGACCAAGGAAAGTCATGCGACCACGCGTGATATCTTTGGAGATTATATCCACAAATACTATTACAACCAGTCTATCGATGACGGCTTTACGCTACGTTTAATGCGAGAGGATATTGAGACATCTTATAAAGATAATCTCAGATCTATCAACGAAGAAATCCAACGTGGCGACCTGTCCAAGGAAGATATCTTTGCCCATCCACATTACGTAGAGCCTATGTTGGACTTTATCATTGAGGACTTTAATCGTGCGCGTGATCTGGTCTTTGATGACCAGACCATCGGTGGCATGATTGTCTGTGACTCGTCTAAGCAGGCGCGTGAGCTTGAAAAACAATTGGAAGAGCGTCGTCAGGCTGGATCAACAAAGCTGACCTCTGCTCTTATCCTTCACGATGAGGGAGACAAGGACGAGAAGAAGGACAAGGTGGACGCCTACAAGGAAGGCAAGATTGACCTCGTCATCGTCTACTCCATGCTCCTGACAGGTTTTGATGCACCTCGACTCAAGCGACTCTACCTTGGGCGCAAGATCAAGGCTCACAACCTTTTGCAGACTCTAACTCGTGTCAATCGTCCTTACAAGGACTACCTCTTTGGCTATGTTATTGACTTTGCGGATATCTCGAAAGAGTTTGACAAGACCAATCGTGCCTATCTAGAAGAGCTTAATCAAGAATATGATACAACCCTGACAGGAGAAAATGGGGAGGATGTCTTTGGATCGCTCTTTGTACCTGCAGATGAGATTTCTCATGAGTTAAGCAAAACTGAGCAAATCTTGATTGACTATCCAACAGATAATCTAGAATACTTCTCCCAAGCTATTAATGATATCAAAGATAGAAAACAGTTAATTGATCTTCGGAAAGCCTTGGAGTCTATCAAGCAGTACTATAATATTGCTCGACTCCTTGGCTACCATCACTTGCTCGAGCAGATTGACATTGCACAGATCGCAACCTTACTCAATATCCTCTCCAGACGCATGCTGACACTGTCTCTAATCGATCAGCCGGACAATTTTTCTAGTCGTACCCTCTTAAATTTAGCTATGTCTCAGACCAGCTTTAGTTTTATCAAGATCGCCGAGGAAGAACTCCGTCTAGCTGCCAATGATTTGGATGACTGGAGTCGTCGTGTCGCTGGAGGGATCAAAGGACAGCGCGATGAGAAAGACCCTGAGTGGGTTTCGCTTTACGAAGAATTCCAACGTATTATGAAAAAACACTTGATCCATGGGCAAGAAGGCTACACCATGGAGAACATAAAAGAGACACAAAAGGCCTATGAAGCTTTGTTTGAGTCAGTGGAAGATTACAAGTCTCGTATGCGACGTCTAAGCATGAAT
>JAWGXY010000140.1:0-3910 GCA_032572035.1 Streptococcus parasanguinis | reverse complement strand
ACTCGAGCTCCAGAAAGGAGGCTCTTATAAGACTAATGTAGACTGGAATGCCATTTTAGATGAACATGGAAAGTTGCGTCTATCTCTTGGTCTTTATGCACCAGATACCATTACAGGTCTAGGAAAGACTGGTGAAGGTTACCATACCCATGAAGATCTATTCTGGACAGGTTTCCAAGGAGATCCGACTAAAGGAAAACCAGCAGACCAATCTTGGTATGGAATGTCTAATTTGGTTGTGGACAAAACCCCAATCACTAGTGAAAATTTCAATACTTCCTTCAATACTGGTCACGGAAAACACTGGTTTGTGGATGGCAAGATTTCTAAAGAAGGGGAGTGGAACTACCGTTCTGTTTCAGGCTACCTTCCAACCTGGCGTTGGTGGGTAGAGCATAGTGAAGATAGTACACCATTAAAAGGTCGCTATGATTTTGATCAAGCCTACAATGGAGGAAATTCTCTAGCCTTTGAAGGAGATTTAAAAGCCAATAGCAGTCAAAATGTCATGCTCTATTCGACCAAGATCCCTGTGACAGAAACGACAAAATTAAGCGTCAGTCATAAAGGTGGGGTCGGAGCAGCTGCCTGGATAGCTGTTGCCACAAAAGAAGACTACTCTGAATACGAATGGAAAGAATTGACACCGAGTGCGGATTGGTCTACTCAAACCTTTGATTTGGGAAGTTTGGCTGGCAAAACCATTTATGCTGTGAAGATGTTCTTTGACCATGATACGGATGTCAAAGACTACAAATTTAATCTTGGCCAATTGTCGATTACGTCGAACCAAGAGAAACCAGCGACTCCAGCAGAAGTAACCGTTCGAGCAAAACGCCTACAAAATGCGCAAGAAGCAGAAGCAGTTCTCAATTTTAAAGGGGTAGCAGATGCGGATTATTATGAAGTCTATGAAAAAGATGGCGATAACTGGCGTCTCTTAACAGGGTCTTCTGCGACAACCGTCTATCTACCAAAAGTTAGCCGTTCAGCAAGTGCTGAAGGAACTACTCAGGACCTCAAGGTTGTGGCAGTTGGAAAGAATGGTCAACGTTCAGATGCGGGAACCGTGGCCTTTGATTGGGGCATGACCGTGTCAGATACCAGTCTTCCAAAAGCTTTAGCGCCAAACGTAGTCATCGGAGCCAAAGTGATCGGTTCAAGCTTCCCAGATGCGGATGGTAGTGAAGGCATTGAAGGCATGTTAAATGGGACTATTACCAGTCTTTCAGATAAATGGTCTTCTGCTCAATTGAGTGGAACCGTCGATATCCGCTTGACACAACCTCGGACCATTGTTCGTTGGGTCATGGACCATGCTGGTGCTGGTGGAGAGTCTGTCGATGATGGCAAGATGAATACCCGTGACTTCGACCTTTACTACAAGGATGAAGCCGGTGAGTGGAAATTAGCCAAGGAAGTTCGTGGCAATAAAGCCCATGTATCTGACATTACACTTGATCATCCGATCAAGGCTCAAGACTGGCGTCTCCATGTCATTACAGCCGATAACGGCACCCCATGGCAAGCCATCCGGATTTACAACTGGAAGATGTATGAAAGTCTGGATACGGAAACGGTCAACATCCCGATGAAACATGCTGCAGCGCAAAATCTGGGTAATCATTTTGTCCAAGTCGGCTTCAAAGATGTTCCAGCTAATACTACTCTGACTCTTTATGCCGATAAAGAAGCTACTAATCCAATTGCGACCATGACAGCCGATCAAGCTGGAAATCTGATCTTTAAACCACTGGCTTTTGAATCAACCCCATCTCTTCTCTACTATCGTGCGCAAGAACCTGGCAAAGATATCAGTAATGTTCTAGCAATTGAAGTTCCAAAAAATGATAAAGAAATTGCGGGACTTCAATTTGAAGATGGCTTGACCAAGAAGGTCTACCGGGAAGGCGATGCCCTTTCCTTGAAAGGGGCGACTCTCCGCGTTCATTATAAAGATGGCCAAGCAGATCAACTGGTCAACCTCACCAACTCAGGTGTAGAGATTCATGGATTTGACAGTAGCAAGCTGGGAGAACAACACCTAGAAGTCTCTTACCTTGGTCAGAAATTGGATAAGACCCTCACTGTTTTTGTGGTCAGTGCAGAAGAAGCAGGTGAAAAAGCAGTTGCTGGTCTAGAATTGACCGACAAACCAAAAGTGGAATATATTGTCGGAGAATCATTGGAAAAAGAAGGTGGACGCTTTACAGTCGTCTTTGAAGATGAAACGACCGAAACGCATGCCTTGACAGATGAAGGTGTGGAAGTGACTGGCTTTGATACGACCAAGGAAGGTCGTCAAACCATCACTGTCCATTACAAAGGAGCTAGCACAAGCTTTGATGTCCTCGTCAATCCAAAACCAGCTCTCAACGATGAATACCTCAAGCAAAAATTGGCTGAAGCTGAAGCTGCAAAAGCCAAAGTAGACTTTACTTTTGCGACTCCTGAAGTCAAAGAAGCTTTGCTGGCTGGAATGGCTGCTTCTGAAAAAGTCTTGAAAGAGCATGATACCAGCACACAAGATCAAGTCAATGAGCAGTTGAACCAATTGACCGCTCTCTTGAAAGCCTTGGATGGTCAAGCCAATCTAACAAAAGAAAAAGAAGCTCTCTCTGCTCTGACAACAGAAGCGACTGCTCTATTAGCAAGCAAGCCAAATCACCCTTCTGGTGAAGCTTTGCAGGCACTGGTTGAGAAAAATAAAGAGCTCCTAGCTTCTTCAGAGCTCACTCCTGAAGCGCTTGAAACAGCTAAGACAGGTCTAGAGACCTTGATTGCGCTCCTGAAAGAAGATAAGCCAGCGGTCTTTGTAGACCCTGCAACTGGAGTCGAAGTTCAATTCTCCAACTTAGAGCCAACCGTTGTCAAAGGACTAAAAGTCGCAAAAGTTGAAGCCAATCAGGCAGAAAAAGAAGAGCTGAAGGGCCGAGAAGGAATCGTATTTGATATTGAAGGCGTGGATGCAAGCGGTCAAGACATCGATACCCAGCATCCATCCCTTGTGAAAATCCCTGTGGATAAGGATAAAGAAGTGGAGCAAGTTCTCTTCTTCCCAGAAGGTCAAGCTCCTCAATCCTTGGCCTTTGAGAGAGTTGGAGATGTAGTTATCTTTACAGCTCCTCACTTTACCCACTATGCGATTGTCTATAAGCCAGAACAAACGGAAGGACCAGACCAACCGATCCAACCAGAAGAACCGGCTAAACCAGATCAGCCTGTTCAACCGGCTCAACCAAATCAGCCAGTCCAACCAGTTGCCCCAGTGACTCCGGATCCAGCTAATCCATTGAAGCCTACAGAGCCTTCTCAAGTGGATCAGTTGACCCTAACGATTTCTACTCAAGCGGGTCATCAAGAGGAAGATCACAAGGATATGGTCGATCAAGAGATCCATCAGTTGTTAAGTGCCCACCAAGGGGGGAACGCACAGCCAACGGTTCAGCAAGAAACAAAAGATGCAAGCAAAGAAAGTCAATCGGAACACTTGCCAAATACGGCAAGCCTAGAAGCTTCCTTTGCAGCTGAAGCTGTTCTCCTATCAGCCTTAGGCGGCTTCCTCTTGGCTGGTAAGAAGAAAGAAGAGTAAGTCTTTTACAGGATTCTTTCGTTCACTTAAAAAGTCACTCTCAAAAAACCTCTCTGGTGAAAACCAGAGAGGTTTGATCTTGTATTTAGAAGTGTCGTTCGGATCCTGTGAATTAGAGGGGAAAAGCATTGGATTTTTCTACCTCTTTTACAGCTTTTGTGATATAATTATCATGTATTAAAAAAAGAAGGAGTCATATCTAATGGCAAAATTGACTGTTAAAGACGTTGACTTGAAAGGGAAAAAAGTTCTCGTTCGTGTTGACTTCAACGTTCCTGTAAAAGATGGCGTGATCACTAACGATAACCGTATCACTGC
>JAWGXY010000139.1:0-3947 GCA_032572035.1 Streptococcus parasanguinis | reverse complement strand
TTTTTCTTTGCAGGATAATCTTACACCACTGTTTGCTGGATGGCATTCATCTGGGCATAGATCCCGCCTTGTGCGACCAGTTCCTCGTGTCTACCACGTTCCACAATGCGTCCTTCAGATAAGACTAAGATCTGATCCGCATCTTGGATAGTGGACAAGCGATGGGCAATGATAAAGGTGGTCCGTCCCTTTTGCAGGACTGCCATAGCTTTCTGGATGATTTCTTCTGTTTCCGTATCGATGTGAGAGGTTGCCTCATCCAAAATCAGAATTTGCGGATTCATATAGAGCGTCCGCGCAAAGGAAATCAATTGGCGCTCACCACTTGAAAAGGCGGATCCTTTTTCTACGACTGGATGGTCGATTCCCTTTTCAAGGCGCTCTACAAAGGGCCAAGCCCCGACTTTTTTCAAGGCATCTTTGACCGCATCCCGATCAATGTGTTCCTGACTCATGGCCACATTACTAGCTATGGTTCCTGTAAATAGATAAGGATCCTGTAGAACAATCCCCATATGGCTGCGTAAGCTCTCACGAGAGACTTGGCGAATATCTTGACCATCGATCAAAATCGCTCCTTCTTGAGGATCATAAAAACGATAGAGCAGGTTCATAATCGAAGACTTACCCGATCCAGTATGACCCACAAGAGCAATGGTTTGCCCAGGACTTACCTGAAAGGCAATATCTCTCAGAACTGACTTGCCTTCTTCATAGGCAAATTGAACATCGTCAAACACGACTTGAGCTTTTTCTATCTTCAGTTCCGATGCACCATCGGCCTCCAAAGGTTGGTCTAAGAAAGCAAGGACGCGGCTCCCCGTTTCTAAGGATCGCCGAATATTTGGGAATTGACGACTAAGATTGGCCATGAGATCAAATAGATTAATCACATAGTTAATATTGATAAATAAGAAACCAGCCGTCACACCGATATTGCCCTCTAGGAAAGAAATCCCAGCGATGGTCAAAATGCCCGCAATCACTAAAAACTTGAGCAATTCCGTCAAGGTCCAAGAAGCAATGGAATCGGCTAAGAGGATTCGATCATTGGCCCCTAACATCTTCTGTGTAGTGGCTTCAAACTCCTCCACCACACCAGGCTCTTGATGATAGAGCTGAATCATACTGGCACCATGCAAGAGTTCATTGACCTGGGTATTGACCTCGCTTCGCGCATCAAAGAAATCCTTCATCGGCTGGTCCGTCATGACCTTGTAGAGATACTGGATCCCATAGAAAATCGGAAAGACCAAACACAAGAGAAGACCCATCATAGGACTCAGGTAAAAGAGAATCCCTAGGATAAAGAGAAAGCGTACCAAATAGATGACTAGTATCATACAAGAGTTATAAAACTGGGTCCTCAAGGTCTCCGTATCATTGACAATTCTTGTCGCGATCTTCCCAGCCGGCTTATCATCAAAATAGGAAATAGGCAGCCCTTGCATGACTTGAAAGGCTTGGTCTCTCAGACTAGCAGTTACTTGATTACTTCCATGTAGCAAGATCCGATTGCCCATGTAGCTAATCAGCTGCCCCAGGCTCAAGACCAAGAGATAGAATGCTCCCATCTGAAGCATGTCCCCTTGCCCGCCACCGCGGGTCAATGCAGTCAAAGGCCCATCGATCATCTTTTGGAGAAGAAAGGGAGACAATTCAGAAAAAATGGTGGCTAGTAAGAGGCAAATAAAGCCAGCAAGGAAGACAGTTGGATAAAGCGTGATCCTAGATAATAATCGTTTCAATACTTTCATCTTATTCTCCTTCCTGTTTTTGTTGCCGTTGGTATTGTTCATAATACCAGCCCTCTTGAGCTAATAAATCACTAGCCCTGCCTTCTTCTACAATCTGCCCTTGATCCAAGACGATGATCCAATCAGCCTGATGAACAGCCGACAAGCGATGGGAAACAATGATGGTCGTCTTGTCTTTTCGTTCTTTTTGAATCGTGTCAATAATGGCCTGTTCAGTCTTCGCATCCACCGCCGAAAGGGAATCATCTAACAGCAAGAGCTCAGCATCTCTTAAGAAGGCACGCGCCAAAGAGATCCGTTGTTTTTGACCTCCTGATACAGAGACCCCTTTCTCACCGATCAGGGTGTCCATTCCCTGAGACATCCGCTCGAGATCATCCGCAAAAGCAGCTTGGGCTACTGCTTCCACCAAGTCATCTTGGCTGGCTCCTTTTTTACCAAGCGCTATATTC
The DNA here is from genome assembly GCA_032572035.1 of Streptococcus parasanguinis. Taxonomy (GTDB): domain Bacteria; phylum Bacillota; class Bacilli; order Lactobacillales; family Streptococcaceae; genus Streptococcus; species Streptococcus parasanguinis_AB. The sequence goes on along the minus strand of JAWGXY010000139.1, from coordinate 1,738 downwards.
TCACGGATAGACTTGGAGAATAAAATATGTTCTTGGGAAACATAGCCAATTTTTTCTTCGATGGAGTGTCGGTTGTAGTCCACGATCGGTTGCTGGTTGACCAAAAACTCTCCCTCACCAACTGGGTACTGCCGCAAGAATTGTCGAACCAGGGTAGTCTTTCCTGCACCGGTACGACCAACAATTCCAACCGTCTGTCCTTTCTGAATGGTCCAATCAATGCCTGACAGGCTCTTTCGCTCAGCACCAGGATAGCTGAAAGAATAGTCCTTAAACTGCACCAAATCAATCTGCTCTAAGTAGTGAGGACCATCTGGCTCCAGATCATCCGTTTCATCAATCACTTCTTTTAATTTTTTATAGGACATTTGACCTGTCTGGTAGACCAAGATCAGGTCCGCCATCATCCACATAGGCTCAATTAAAAAGACCAAATACAGCTGTAAAGCCAATAATTTCCCAAGACTCAATTGCCCGCTTGCCAGGGACTGGCCTCCAAATAGCAGGAGCAAGACTGTCGAGAATCCAATAAACAACAGGGCTAAAGGTCCAAAAGAATACTGGATAGAGGCAATTTTATCCCCTGTTTTGGATAGACTGGCTGTTTTTTTCTGAAACTGTTTGACTTGCTGGTCCCGTCTACTGTAGGCCCGCATGACACGGATCCCTTCGATGGACTCCAAGACTTCATCGTTCAACTGAGCGACCGCTTCCCGGTTTTGCTCAACATACTCCTCCTGCTTTCTACTCAAAAAATAGGTAGAGACGACGAGGAAGATCATAGGAATAAAGGAAATCAAGGTTAATTGCCAAGAAATGAAAAACATGGTCGGAATAATAAAGGCAAACAAGCCACCGCCAAACAGGAGCACCATCATCCCGTAACCCGCCATATCAGCCATCCCATCCACATCTGTCGTGAACCGCGTCAAGAGGTCCCCTGAACGGAATTTCTCAAAAAAGGGACGCCGCATAGCTACTAGCTTACGAAACGCTTGTCCCTGAAGGGTCGCCTTGAAATGGACTGACGACTGAAAGAGTCGCAACTGCCAATAAAAAGCCGTCAGGTAATTGAGGATAGCTGATCCCACCAAGAGGACCATATCCCATACAAAGTTGGATTGCGTCAGCGTCTGCTGACTCAAATGATCCACTAAACGCTGGATGACTTGCGTCGGGATCAATAAGGTGTAATCATAAAGAATCAGGACCATAGCGATCTTCACATATCGCCACTTGCGCTCCCTGATATACTCCCAAATAGCTCTGATCATATATTCTCCTTTTCAAAATGGCACAGAAAAACCCAAGCAAGGAGCTGAGAGCAGTCTCAGTCCACACTTGGGCCTTCTGATGCCTATCACCAATTCAGTTAAGGCAGGTAAAAATGCATACAAAAAACCCAAGACAGACTCCTCCATCTTGGGTTTCATTTATAGTTTACATCGAACTCAACTGAGATTGGAGAAGCTGTGTATTCAATTGTGTCATCAAAACATCTACTTTGTTCATGATGGTTTTCTCCTTTCTCTTTGTTGTTCTAACTTTACCACGGATTTCTGTGCTTGTCAACGTTTTTTTGAAAATTGTTGAAAAAAGCCGGACTTTTAAAGATATACTCGCAAAAAAAGAAGCCTAGATCCTCTCTAAGCTTCTCTCTTCTTCTATGCTAGTTGCCGGGATTGAACCGGCGACCTCATCCTTACCATGGATGCGCTCTACCGACTGAGCTAAACCA
>JAWGXY010000138.1:0-4004 GCA_032572035.1 Streptococcus parasanguinis | reverse complement strand
GATACATTATCAGCAATTAAATACGCTACTGTTAAACCAATCCGTGACGAAGATGGCTACATCTACGATTACGAAACAATCGGTGAATACCCACGTTGGGGTGAAGATGACCCACGTTCTAACGAATTGGCAGAATGGTTGATCGAAGCTTACACTACTCGTCTTCGCAGCCACAAACTTTACAAGAATGCAGAAGCTACAGTTTCACTTCTTACCATCACTTCTAACGTTGCATACTCTAAACAAACTGGTAACTCACCAGTCCACAAAGGGGTATACCTCAACGAAGATGGTTCTGTGAACTTGTCTAAATTGGAATTCTTCTCACCAGGTGCTAACCCATCTAACAAAGCTAAAGGTGGATGGTTGCAAAACTTGAACTCACTTGCTAGCCTTGACTTTGGTTATGCAGCTGATGGTATCTCATTGACAACTCAAGTATCACCTCGCGCTCTTGGTAAAACTCGTGACGAACAAGTTGATAACTTGGTAACAATCCTTGATGGTTACTTCGAAAACGGTGGACAACACGTTAACTTGAACGTTATGGACTTGAACGATGTTTACGAAAAGATCATGTCAGGTGAAGACGTAATCGTACGTATCTCTGGATACTGTGTAAACACTAAATACCTCACTCCAGAACAAAAAACTGAATTGACACAACGTGTCTTCCACGAAGTTCTTTCTATGGACGATGCATTGAGCTAAGATTCAAATAGATCTTAAAAAACCAGTCGGAAACGGCTGGTTTTTTCATCCCCATCGCAAGAGTATTCTGAATTTTGAAAGAGTTTAAGAGCCTACCATATAGGGTTTGACAGCGCTTTCTCCAAGTGTTATAGTAGAGCTGTAAATAAGATAGAAGGGGTGATCCTATGTTTTTAACATTTATTTTCGCTATTATTTGGCTCTTTATCCTGATTGCACTGATCTTTTTAGCAACCCTTCTCGTCCAGGATAGCACTGTGAAGCACCACCACCCGAGTTAACGAATGATAAGCCTAAACAATAGCTATTCTAAACGAATTCAGAAAGGATAAGAAACAAACTAGAATTGTCAGATTTTAGTTCTGTCTCTCGTCCTTTTTTGCTATAATAGAAACAGATTATTTAGTAAGAAGGATATTATGGAAGAGTCAAAACAGATCAACCAAGTGATCGACGTCCTGATGTTAGCTGGAACCCTCCTGATAGAGAGCGGTTCTGAGATTCACCGGGTCGAAGATACCATGATCCGGATCGCCCATTCACAGGGAATCGTCGATTGCAATGTTTTAGCGATGCCAGTCGCTATTTTCTTTTCAATTGAGAATGCCAATGTCACGCGCATGAAACGGATCTTGCGGACCAATTACAATATCGAAAAGGTCTGTGATGTCAATCAGATCTCTCGTCAACTCGTCTCTGGAGAGATCGATCTCGAGCAAGCCTACCAGGCCCTGAGCGAGTTGAAAATGAAGCGCGTTCCTTATACTAATCTCCAGTTGACCATTGCGGCAACCCTCAGTGCCCCTTTCTTCTCCATCATGTTTGGAGGAAATTTCTATGATGCGATTGGAGCAGGTATTGCGACTGTCTTTGCCTTTGCTTTTTCTCTTGTCGTTGAGAAATACGTTCGCATTCCTTTTGTCACTGCCTTTGCGGCCGCCTTTGTCTTTGGTTTTTTGGCCCATATCTGGACGCGCTATAGTGGTTTTCCTTCCAATACCGATCTCATTATCGCAGGCTGTGTCATGCCCTTCGTTCCTGGAATCGCTATGACCAATGCCGTCCGAGATCTGATGAATTACCACCTCAACTCTGGGATGAGCAAACTCTTTGAGACTCTCCTCATTACTCTTGCACTTGGTGCCGGTACAACGGTCGCCCTCGTCCTTATGAAATAAAATAATGAACCTAACTGAATTTTTAATCCAAGCGGTGGCCAGTTTGATTGCCATCATCACCTTTTTAATTGTCCTAAATGTGCAGCGCTCCATGTTGATTCCTGGAGGGATCCTCGGTATGGGCATCTGGCTACTCTACTATATCCTGAAAGGGCCTACCAATGTCATCGTTGCGACCTTTATCGCAGCCATTGTCGGCTCCTGTATCAGTCAGATTTTAAGTATCATTCTCAAGACGCCTGTCGTAGTCTTTATGTTGTCCATTCTCGCACCCTTGGTTCCTGGATATATTTCCTATCGAACCACTTCCTTCTTTGTCAGTGGGCAATATCGTCAGGCAGTAACCAGCGTGACCCTGGTGGTTATTCTGGCCTTGGTCATCTCCATCGGGATGGCTAGTGGATCTGTCGTTTTGAAACTCTACCATTCTTACCAACGCCATCAAAAAAGAAAAATGACCAATGCTAACTAGCATTTGTCATGTTGGTAACAAAGTCTTCTTAAAACTTTCCTTAGGTGAGCACGGACGTCAGCGAACTTCGTAGAAGTTCCATGACTTAGTTTTGGACCTAAGGTTCCAAAACTCCCGAGTGCTAGAAACAATAGTGTTTCTAGCACTTTTCTCACGGCGGAAAGTTTTTGTATTTTCTTGATTCATTTTAACAATTGGAACTCATTTTTATTTTTTGAAGAAAACTAAAAGTTTATGTACAATTGACTAAACTAAAGCTAAACCATTGATACAACTGAATTAGAAGCATAAAGTACATTCTTTAAAAAGTGTACTTTATTTTTGTTTTGTAAATTATTCTGAAACTACTTTCACATATTAAAAATTGAATCTAAATTGCTGTAGGCCTATAATAAAGATAGGAATAATAAGAATTCTTCCTAGAAAGGAGTATACTGTATCATATGTGACAGTATTATAAATGAATCATGAAAAAAATAATTACTATAGTACAGTGCATTTTGTTCCTCGTGTCTCCTTACATAGCTAGAGAACTATGCTTGATGAGTAAAAATCTAGTCGATAATATGTTCCTTACATTCTTTATCATGCTAACAATTTCTTTTTGGCTTGGTATTTGGAAGTTGGGAGATCTTGTGGGAAATCCAAAATAGAAAGTAAAAAGTTGTGCTAGAGATGAGATTTCTATTTATTTTAATTATTTATACACCTTATTTCTTTTATTTAAAATGGAAGGATAAGCCTAAACAAAAAAATAAGTCCTTTTGCTATCTTTATAAGTTTTACATGATTTACTTGTGGTTTATCCTCATAATTTCCATAAAGGCTATCGGTATTTTATCCCTTGTAGTACTAGCTATTAGAGACGAAAAACTTACGTTTGGTTTCTTTGTTTTATCTTTTTTAGGTGTAGTTCCATTTAGTTTCTATATTTTTAGTATTCTAAAAGAGATAAAGGAATTAAAGCAAATAAAAGGTAAGTAAATATTAACTAAGAGAACTAGCTAACTAGCTTAAGTAAAACATAACACGGCCATGATTCATGAGCCGTGTTTTTGTATGAATGTACATTTGAAAAATTTTTAGTTTTCCCTTAAATAAAGTACATAATTGATAATGATTAGCTCAAAAAAATTTTTTGGTTACCATGTAAGTTTTCGAAAGTTGTTCAATGGGGTTAAAAACAGCGTAAACCGTTGGGGCTGTATGAAATTTTAGCGATAGATTGCCTGTCCTCTAATCTGAAATTAGCTCAGAATGACTCTCTCAGCATCATTTTTTTGCAATTTATGCAAAAAAATAACTATTCGGTATCAAAATTTCGAGAATTTTACCGAATAGTTAAAAAAAGAGCAGAATAGAATTTTTTTATCGTATCTAATTTATAGAGTTTACTAAGATGGTTGCTGAGCTTTTATTTATCACTCTAACTTTATTATTATACCATAAAAATAATTAGAAAAACAGACTTGTATTATTTTGAAATTTGTATATGATTAAGGTGTAAGAACTATAAAATAGCCTGTTAGAAAGAGGAGGAAAAGAATGAATCAGGCTATATAAAATTGGTGATTGGTATTTAATGTTATAAAACAAGAAAGGGTAAGGTAAAAAATGCGATTACATAAAAAAATTTTTATATT
>JAWGXY010000137.1:0-4081 GCA_032572035.1 Streptococcus parasanguinis | reverse complement strand
TTACTTTGCCTATGTGGCAGAAGCTGCTAAAATGTTGCCACGAAACAAGGCTCGTAAGGTGCGGATTGAGCACGACAATGGTGTCTTTGAAGGGCCAGCGTCTATGATTTTTGTGGCTTTGACCAACTCGATTGCTGGTTTTGAAAGTGTTGCGCCAGATGCTAAGCTTGATGATGGGAACTTTACCTTGATTATCGTAAAAACTGCTAAGCTCTTTAACATGTTGTCCTTGATGATTCAGGCCATTAATGGAGGCAAGCATGTGCACGATGAAAATGTAGAATATCTCAAGACCAAGAAGTTGACGATCGAAATGTTAGGGAAAAATGCTCAACCATTCCGCATCAATCTAGATGGGGAATACGGAGGAGATACTCCAGTTGAATTGGAAGTCTTCCATAACCACTTGGAATTCTTTGCAAATATTGATGAAATCAACAACGATGCTTTGGTTCACCCATCTGAAGAATAAAAACAAATAGTTGGAGTCCATTACGTGTTTTACAAGCGGATGGTTCCTTCGGTATTAAATTGGAAATAGGAAAATGTTATGCGACAATACCATGTAAAGCTTCATTTTCATAAGCAAAAAGGAAATTATTTTGCCTATGATATGTGGCAGTGGCAGGATCAAGTAGAAGGAAAATCAGTCTCTTTCTCCAAGTTGGATTATTTTGGAGTAGAGGGAAATCTGGTATACGAGAGTGAGGATGCCTTGAACCGAGGACATGTCTTGGTTAAAGAAGGGGATTGGCTTACTAAAACCCGTGATTTTGAAATCGAACTCTTACCAGAAGGGCATGTTCGAGAAGTATGGATTCTCGATGGAGACGATACAGTCTATTATTCTTTGCAAGCTGCTTTGACGAGTCATGCATACAGCCATCGTCAGCCTCATGCCTACGATATGGCAATGCGCCCTAGAGAGTTTGATGCTAAATGGGCGTATCAAGGATGGCTCGGTCATCGGGAGGAAGAAGGAGAGCATTGCTTTAAACTGTGGGCTCCTACTGCTAAGAAAGTTGAATTGTTGCTCTATCAATCAACAGAATTGGATGCGCCTATTTGGAAAACTATTCCGATGATGCGTGGCAAACAAGAGTCTAGCTACCACCCAGAAAATACCCATGGTGTTTGGATTTTAGATTTTCTTGGAAATTTAAGTGGCATGGCTTATCAATATCGTGTCCATTTTGAACACCATACTCAAGTGACGCGCGATCCTTATAGTATTGCAACGACAGCGGACGGGATGCGCTCTGCCATTCTTTCAAGAGCAGATCGTCAGTTTGATTGGGGTCCTAAAAAAAGTGCCGATGCGACTCCTTGGCGCTTGGATAACCCTTGTCAAGCAGTGATTTATGAGATGCACCTTCGAGATTTGACCAAGTCACCGACTTCAGGTGTGGACGAGTCTTTACATGGAACCTATCTGGGGGCTTGCCAAGAAGGAACCGTCAATAGCCATGGTGATGCAACTGCCTTTGATTATATCCGTCAGTTAGGGGTCAATGTCGTGCAACTGCAGCCCATCTCTGATCGCTTTAAACAGTACGACGATGAAGGCCAGGTGACCTACAATTGGGGCTACGACGTTCAGAATTATTCTGCACCAGAAACTAGCTTTTCAACGGATCCATCCAATCCGAAACAAACCATGAAAGAGCTCAAAACCATGATCCGGGCTTATCATGAGGCAGGAATTTCTGTGGTCTTGGATGTGGTCTACAATCATATCTATTCGACCGAGCATGGTCCTTTCCAAAATACAGTACCCGATTATTATTACCGGATGGAGCCAGATGGTCGCTTCCAAAATGGGACAGGTGTTGGGAATGAAACAGCTAGTGAGCATGAAATGTACCGCAAGTACATGATTGATTCCCTCACGCATTGGGTCAAAGAGTACCAGATCGATGGTTTCCGCTTTGATTTGATGGGTATTCATGATGTAAGGACCATGAATGCTATTCGGGAAGCAATGGATGTTCTGGATCCTCGCATTCTTCTTTACGGAGAAGGTTGGGATATGGGAACAGGTCTCGCAGCAGAGGACAAGGCTAAGAAAGACAATGCAGCGCAATTGCCACGAATTGGATTCTTCAATGATACGGAGCGCGATGCCATTAAAGGGGCTGAGGTTTATGGTTCCATCAAACGTGGCTTCGTCAGCCGAAAATCGACAGAGAATATCGTTGCGCGTGCTGTTTTAGGTAGTGCAGAACTTGGCAATTATTTAAGTCCGAATCAGGTCTTGAATTATGTGGAGGCTCATGATAATTATAATCTCTATGACTTGCTTCAGACCCTTCATCCGAATGAAGAAGTAGCAGGCTTGGTCAAGCGCTCAGAGTTGGCTACAGCCATGAATCTGCTCTTTCAGGGTATGACCTTCATGCAATTGGGTCAAGAGTTTATGCGGACCAAATTGGTGGCGACAGGTCCTGATGGGGAAATCACACCTTTGGATCGTGAACGGGCCATGAATTCCTACAATGCTCCAGATTTTGTGAATCAGGTCAACTGGGATCTGGTCAGTCAGAACAAGGAATCAATTGCCTATATCCGAAGCTTGATCGCCTTGAAGACAAGTCTTCCTGTCTTAGGACTTGAAAGCTATGATAAAGTCTACCAACAAGTCTTTATTCAATCTGCAACTGATACCAGTGGTCTTGTCATCTATGAACTAACAGGAGACAAGAAGTACTTGGTCATCTTCAACGCCAGCGGACTTCCTTACTACCTCCAAAATTCAAATAAATTGAAATTGATGGTTGGGAATAGTCGTCATAAACGACCATTCTACGTGGAGAATTTAACAGCTTCTGTTTTTGAAGTCCTAGACTAAGTTCTTTTTAAAGAAATCATAAAATCCCTGAGTTTTTAAACTCAGGGATTCTTTTTATTTAGAAGAACTGCTACTGGTCTCTGTTGAGGAAGAACTATCGTCTTCTGGGTGCAATTCTTTATAAGTTGGTGCCTTGAAGAGATCAACGGTAGACTGGTTGCCACGTTGGTTATAAAGGCTGGTTGATTTGTCACCTTTTTCCTTTTCAATCTTCTTCAATGCCTTGAAGGAATTGGTGTAGGAATAATCTTCTGGATTGACTTTTCCAAGATCATTGCCCTTGAAGAAGCGAAGGAGGTCACCGGTCTGGATGCTATCGCTAATCTTCAATTGCAGGTTAGCAGCTTCCCTGATCTTGTCCAGTTCTTCCTTGGTTTTTTCGTCTGGGTTCGTAATTTCCTCACCTGTTTTGGTGTAATAGGTCCGGCCACTATAGCTCGTATACTCTGGAGTTACAAAGTAGTTAGCAGAGCGGAAGGCGACGATTTGATCATGATCTGGTGAGAGCATATCTTGACCAACTTGGAGGAATTTGTTGGATTCAATACCTAGCAAATGTTCCAAGGTTGGGAGCATATCAATTTCGCCACCATAGGTATCAATGATGCCACCCTTATCCATACCTGGAATGACTACCATATAAGGTACTCGTTGCAACATGGCATTGTCATAGCTTGACCACGTTTCAGAGTTCTTACCAAGTAGAGGAGCAAGAGCTGGGTTACGAGAGTTTGAAATTCCGTAGTGGTCCCCATAAAGAACGATGATGGAATTTTTGTAAAGACCAGATTCTTTCAGGTAATCAAAGAAGGCTTTGATCGAAGAATCTAGGTAGTTAGCGGTCGCAAAGTAGCCATTGATGGTTTCGTCCTGTGTCTTAGCTAGAGGGAAGCCAAGATCATCTCCTGACAAGCTGGTCGTATAAGGATAGTGGTTGGAAACCGTAATGAACTTCGTATAGAAAGGTTGTTGCAATCTTTCTAGGTATTTGATGGAATCCTTGAGCATGTATTTGTCATTAAGACCATACTGGAAGGAATTGCTGCTGTTTTGTTTGGTGAAGTAGCTGGCATCAAAGAAGTAATTGTAGCCCCATTGTTTATAGGCGGTATTTCGATTCCAGAAACTTCCAGCATTCCCATGGAAAACAGCGCTCGAGTTGTAACCATTTTTTGAAAGAATAAATGGTGCAGCCTGTTGGGTATTGGTTCCACCATAGTTCACCATAAAGGA
>JAWGXY010000136.1:0-4089 GCA_032572035.1 Streptococcus parasanguinis | reverse complement strand
GAACCTTGGTTGAGTCCGAAGAGGCCTGTTTCAATCATGGTCTCAGCATCAGACGTTTTCCCTGCCTTGACTTGGTTAAAGACGTTTGAAAAGGCAAAGGTTTCTTTCGAGTGGTAAAGTGAATTTAAGAAAGGTGTTACTTCATATTCTTTATCATCTACTTTTAACTTGTAATCGATCAAGAATTGTTGGAAACTTTCCAAGTGAATGTAGATGACATTACGGCCTTTGGCCATTCCAAAGTACTCAGGATTAGGCTTGGCGTAATGCTGTTGGATATATTCTTCTACCGGTTTTAGATCTGCTTCGGAAGCTTTGGAACGTTCTTTGTTGGCAACATAGGTCTGATTAGCGCTATACCCCAGAAAGGCTGGTAAGCCTAGGGCACGAACGACATAGTAGTTTGAGAACCCACGAGTCAAGAGCTCAGGTCGATCAATTTCTGCGAGGAAAAGGTTGGCCGAAAAGAGCATGGCCGATAAAGAGGTAACCGCAAAACTAGCTCGTTTATTGAAGGGACGATTGTCCATTCGAATCCATTTCTTAAAGAAGAAGAAAGCGAGAATAGGGAAATCTAGAATGTAGATCACATCCCAAGGGCGGAACAATTCTAAAGCAGCAGCTCCGAGGCCGGCAGAAACCTTGCTGGAAGCCAACATGGTATTGACCGTTACGAAGTCTGTAAACTCTCGATAATAGATGGAATTGGAAATCAACCAAATAAATAAGAGAAGGTAGATCCCAAAGGCCAAACTATAAAAGAGCTTGGTTCGCTTGATATAGAGTGCTAGACCGATGAAGAGCAGACTGATCGGCAATGGGTTGATCACTGCTAGAAAAATCTGATAGGGTCCTTGAATGTCTAAGTTAAAATCAACTGAATAAGCCCACATGGTTTTGAACCAGTAGAGCAACAGAAGGGTCAAGACAAATCCTAGTCTGGTACTCATGAAATTGAGTATCGAATTCGTAATTTTTTTCACAAAATGTTACTTCCTTGTCTTATTTCCTAAAAATTTTCATATACAAGTATACCACAATTTTATGGAGAAAGAAAAAAATGACTGTAAAGGAGAGGAAAGAAATAGGAAAGATCCGGCATTTTATATCATTTGAAGCTAAATGATGAAAGCTAGGATAAAACGGTAAAAAAAGTTCCAGTAAATAAAGCCTCTCTTTGTGAAAACTGCAGACTTTTGCTATAATAGAGGGTATGAAAAAACTCACAGTCAGTCGCCAAGTAGCTCGAAAATTAAAACAAGGACAATCCCTTCTTGAAAAGCAAGATTTTGAGTCACTTCCTGCTTTGGATCAAGAGGTTCAATTGCTTTCAGGAGATGGACAATACCTCGGAGTCGGATACTTATCTGAACAAAATAAAGGGATTGGATGGTTTGTTTCACAAGAGTTGGTCGCTTTTGATCAAGACTTTTTTAAAAAGCTTTTCATCAAAGCCAAGCAATACCGTCGTTCTTATTATGCGGATGAAACGACGACGGCCTTTCGTCTCTTTAACCAAGATGGAGATGGTTTTGGTGGCTTTACGGTTGACTTATATGGTGAGTTTGTTGTTTTTTCTTGGTACAATCCCTTCGTATTTCAGATTAAGGAAACCATTCTAGCAGCCTTTCAAGAAGCTTTTTCAGAAGTCCGAGGTGGCTATGAAAAGATTCGCTTTAAAGGTTTGGACTATGAATCGGCTCATGTCTATGGAGAAGAAGCTCCGCAAGAATTTTTGATTCTTGAAAATGGGGTCTCTTACCAAGTCTTTCTCAATGATGGCTTGATGACGGGGATCTTTTTGGACCAGCATGAAGTCCGAGGAAGTTTAGTTGAGGGGCTCGCTGCTGGTAAGTCCTTGCTCAATATGTTCTCTTATACAGCTGCTTTTTCTGTTGCAGCTGCCATGGGCGGAGCAGTAGAGACGACTTCGGTCGATCTGGCTAAGAGAAGTAGAGAATTATCAGAAGCGCATTTTGTGGCAAATGGCTTGGCGCTGGATGCTCATCGTTTTGTCGTGATGGATGTCTTTGACTATTACAAATATGCCAAACGCCATGACCTAAGCTATGATGTGATCGTGCTTGATCCGCCTAGCTTTGCGCGGAATAAAAAACGGACATTTTCAGTCGCTAAAGATTACCATCGATTGGTCAGCGAGGCCCTTGAGATTTTACATCCAGGTGGGACCTTGATTCTCAGTACCAATGCGGCTAATGTGACCAAAGAAAAATTTAAAAAACAGATCGAAAAGGGATTTCAAGGCCGTAAACATCGCTATGTAGCGGAATATGGCCTTCCGGGAGATTTTCGATGGAACAAGAAAGAAGAAAGTAGTAATTACTTAAAAGTATTTACAATTAGGGTGGATGTATGAAGTTAGTTGTTTCGATTATGCCTCGCTCCTTAGAAGAGGCGCAACAACTAGATAGTTCGCGTTACGAGGATGCAGATGTTATTGAGTGGCGTGCGGACTTTTTAGAAAAAAGCGAGATCTTAACCGTCGCTCCTGCAGTTTTTGAGAAATTTGCTGGACGCGAGATTTTATTCACCTTGCGGACTCGAGCTGAAGGTGGAGGGATGGAGCTGACTAATGAAGAATATGTTGGGATCCTGAAAGATATTCAATCCATCTATCATCCGGATTATATCGATTTCGAGTATTATAGTCACCGTGAAGTCTTTGAAGAGATGTTGGAATTTTCAAATCTTGTTCTCAGCTACCATAACTTCCAAGAAACTCCGGAAAATATGATGGAGATCTTATCGGAATTGACCAGCTTTTCTCCAAAATTAGTCAAAGTATCTGTCATGGCCCACAATGAACAAGATGTTCTTGACTTGATGAATTATACGCGTGGTTTCAAGACGCTCAATCCTGAGCAAGAGTATGTAACCATTTCCATGGGCAAGGTCGGGAAAATTTCACGTTTGACAGCTGATTTGATAGGCTCTTCTTGGTCTTATGCTAGAGTTGGAGAAGAAAGTGCTCCAGGTCAAATTCCTCTTGAAAACATGAGAAGAATTCGGGAGTTATTAAATGAAGATTGACGGATATACTCGGATGGCAGCGGTCATTGCCCATCCCATTCGTCATAGTATCTCTCCTTTTATCCATAATCTAGCCTATGAATTAACAGCGACCAATGCTGCTTATCTAGCTTGGGATATTGCTGAAGAAGACTTAGAAAGCACCATCAGCCAAATTCGTAAGTTGGATATGATTGGGGCCAATATCTCCATGCCCTACAAGCAGAAGGTCTTTCCTTACTTAGATGAAGTGGATGAGATGGCCCGAAAGATCGGTTCTGTCAATACTATCGTTCACCGCGATGGTAAGCTTAAAGGCTATAATACAGATGGGATAGGTTTCTTTCGTAGTTTACCTCCTGCTTTCTCCATTAAGGGAAAAACAATGGTTCTCTTAGGTGCAGGTGGTGCAGCTTTAGCGATTATTGCACAGGCGATTCATCTAGGTGTGAAACGTATCCTTGTCTTTGTGAGAGAGGAGAGATTAGTTCATTATCGTTCCAAGGTTCAGTTGCTAGAAGATGCCTTTGATTTCATGATAGAATTGTATGCGATTGAGAAAGATGAAGAAGTTCAAAACTCCTTTCATCAAGCTGATCTCATCTTAAATGCGACTGGTGTTGGGATGGATGGTGAGTCTCTTCCGATAGCGAGTCACTTGACCTTTCCCCCACATGCCTTAATCGTAGAGATGGCCTACTATCCGGCAGTGACCCCCTTTCTGCAATTAGCAGTGAATCAAGGAAACCAGAGGGTAAATGGGCTGGGAATGCTCTTTTATCAAGCTGAAGCAGCCTTTGAATTAATGACTGGGAAAGTATTTCCTACAGAGTCTGTATGGGAAGCATTGACAACAGAATATCGCCAATTTGTATGTGACTAAGAGAGGGTTTTACCTTTTCCTATTGAAAAAGCTTTATGAGATTAGAACAGGAACTGATTTTTTAAAAAACAGTCTTGCTGAACCGCACCCCAAAAGTTAGACAGAAAAAATCTAACTTTTGGGGTGTTTTTATTATGAAATTGACATATAAGGATAAAGTTCAGATATATGAACTT
>JAWGXY010000135.1:0-4098 GCA_032572035.1 Streptococcus parasanguinis | reverse complement strand
CAACCAAAGTAACCTTTATTGGTATGACGCTATTCCAACTAACGCACATACTGAAGTTAACGTTTCTACTATCAACCACAAAAATCTTGTTGGCAACTATACTACTCACGTCTATGTGAACTATGTTGATGGTGGTGTTGAAGGCTTTAACCTTGGTCAAACAGCCCTTCACCCCCGTGCGACAGTAGATCAAACTGCTTTTAGTCCTCGTGTAACGAATGGACAACGAGACCGTGTCTTACGGGCAGCAGCTAGTCTAGTGGGTGTTCGTGGCGGAAGTGCAGCGCATCATCAATTGGTCAATGATTACAATAGCGTCCGTCCCCTACCAGTTGGATACGCTGTGAAAGATTCTGATGACTGGTGTGACGTCTTTGTCACAACAATCTTCCAGCGGGAAGGTTTGAGCGGTTTGATTGGCCGTGAATGTGGAGTTGAACGTCACATTCAGATCTTCAAACGCTTGGGCATTTGGAATGAAAATGGTGCTTCTACACCAAAAGCAGGGGATATCATCACCTTTAACTGGGATCAAGATAGTCAGCCAAATAATGGTTTTGCGGATCACATTGGAATTGTCGAAAGTGTCTCAAATGGGATCATCCACACCATTGAAGGGAACTCTGGAAACCAAGTCCGTCGCAATACCTATCGGATCGGACATGGCAATATTCGTGGATTTGCAACCCCTCGCTATCAATAATAAAAAAAGAAGCCTGTGGCTTCTTTTTTTAGTCTCTCAACCCTTCTTCAAAACTCTTAGAAGGGGCCTCAACTTGGATGGTTTCAAGGGTTAATGGATTGGTAAAGGTCAAGCGGTGAGCATGGAGCATGAGTCGCTCTCCGCGTGCAGGGTTATAGAGAGGATCCCCAACAATCGGGTGCCCATGATGGGAGAGATGCACCCGGATCTGATGGGTACGGCCCGTCTTGAGCTGGCATTTGACCAGGCTGTTTCGCCCGATTTTTTTCAGTTGCGTCACCTGGGTTTCTGCGTACTGCCCCTTGCGTGGATCGACCAGGCGCTTGCGCCGATCGTGGCGATCACGTCCGATTTTATCCTTGTAGATGATGGTCTTTTGCGCTAAATTTCCTTGGATCAAGGCCCAGTACTCGCGTTGGATTTTTTTATCTTCCAAAATTCGGTTGAGTATAGGCAGAATAAAAGGATTCTTGGCAAATAAAATCGCTCCGCTGGTTTCCTTATCTAACCGGTGCACGACGTAACAGGTGGATCCAACATAGCTGGAAACATGGTTGAGAAGAGCAATTTCCATCGGTTCGTTGGCATGGGTTTTCATGCCTTCGGGCTTATTGACGATGATGACGTGCTCATCCTGATAGAGTTCTTCGACGAGACTGGGGTCTCCTTCTGGGAGCTCTTTTTCAGGGTAATCGTCTGCGTCAAAGATCAGCCGGATCTGATCCCCTTTTTGAACGGGGCTCTGCCAGTTGATGGTCTCTCCATTCACCAAGACGTGTTTTTTGACCCGTAAAAAATGCCGGATCTTACGGGGGATGAGGAAGTAGTCTTCAAGGAGCTCTTTCACAGTCATTTGGGGAAAGGATTCTGGAATGGTAAATTGATAGTTCATGACCCTATTGTAGCAAAATCTAAGCTTAAAGAAAACTAAATGAGAAATAGCGAGGAGCTATCTTTTCTTGCTAGGACAAGGATAAGGTGTTACAATAACAGGTATGAATAGAATAAAAGAATTATTTGAAAACCTGATCACTTTTTTTAGAAAGGATCATCCGCCCAAAGCGGTGGCAGAAGAAGTGCCCGACACGGAATTGCCGGAAGAGACAGTGGAGCCAACTTATAGTCGCTCAGGCAAGCACAGAAGCAAGCCTCTCTCTCAGCACCCCTTCCGTCGTTTCTGGCGCCGATTCCATTTGACCAAGATTCTCCTGATCATTGGGCTAGGCTTTAGCCTCTTGACAGGGGGTTATCTCTTCTACCTCGCAAAGACGACCAACGTCAAGGATTTGCAGAATGCACTCAAGGCGACCACCATTATCTATGATAAGAATGGGGACCAGGCGGGAAGTTTGACCGGGCAAAAAGGAACCTATGTCGAACTCGATGCTATTAGTGAGAATCTGCAACATGCTGTGGTCGCAACAGAGGACCGGAGCTTTTACAAGAATAGCGGTATCAACTATGGTCGCTTCTTCTTAGCGATTTTGACCCTGGGTCGCTCAGGTGGTGGGTCGACTATCACCCAGCAGCTAGCCAAGAATGCTTACCTGTCTCAGGACCAGACGGTGGAGCGTAAGGCCAAGGAATTCTTCCTGGCGCTTGAAATCAATAAGAAATATAGTAAGAAAGAAATCCTCACCATGTACCTCAACAATGCCTATTTTGGAAATGGGGTTTGGGGAATTGAGGATGCATCCAAGAAGTATTTTGGGGTTTCAGCCAGTCAATTAAGCCTGGATCAGTCCGCGGTACTCGCCGGTATGCTCAAGGGGCCTGAAATCTATAACCCGCTCTATTCGGTAGAGAATGCGACCAATCGACGCAATACGGTCCTCCAAAATATGGTGGCGGCTGGCTATATTGATCAGAAAACGGCTGATCAGTCTGCTGCTGTCGATATCCATGGCCAGCTGATCGATGCCTATGAAGGTAAGTCGGAGGATTATCGCTACCCATCCTATTTTGATGCGGTTATCAATGAAGCGGTCAATGAATACGGCCTGACCGAAGAAGACATTGTCAAAAATGGCTACCGGATCTATACTGAGCTGGATCAAAATTACCAAGCAAGTATGCAGGTGATCTATGACAATACAGCCCTCTTCCCAGTAGCGGAAGACGGCACGCGCGCGGAATCTGGTAGTGTCGCCCTCGATCCTAAGACCGGAGGGGTTCGGGCCCTCGTAGGGCGTGTCGGAAGCGATCAAAATCCAGGTTTCCGTACCTACAACTACGCTACCCAGGCTGCCCGTAGCCCAGGATCAACCATCAAACCTTTGGTTGTCTATAGCCCAGCCGTTGCGGAAGGTTGGTCGACCAATAAGGAGTTGGACAATAGTACCACCCAATATGGAAGCTATGAGGTTAATAACTACGCGGGAATCCAGTCCAGCCCAACGGTACCAATGTACCAGGCCTTGGCAGAATCCCTTAACCTTCCAGCTGTAGCGACCGCTAATGATTTGGGTCTTGATACGGTCTTTGAATACGGGAAAAAATTCGGACTCAACATGGATAAGGTAGATAAGTCGCTTGCCGTTGCCTTGGGAGCTGGTGTGACAACCAATCCGATGCAGATGGCTCAGGCCTATGGAACCTTTGCTAACGGCGGGGTCATGAATGATGCTCACCTCATTACCAAGATCGAAAATGCAAGTGGCCAAGTGGTCAAGAGCCACAGCCAGAAATCAACCCGAGTGCTTAGTGGTTCAACGACAGATAAGATGACCAATATGATGCTTGGTACCTTTAGTAATGGTACGGGGGTTAACGCTGCGCCTTATGGCTATACCATGGCAGGGAAAACTGGTACGACAGAGACCAGCTTTAACAAGGACCTCTCTGGAGACCAATGGGTGATCGGCTACACACCAGATGTGGTCATCAGTCAATGGCTTGGTTTCCCAACGACCGATGAGAATCACTACTTGACGGACAGTAGTGCTGGAACGGCGTCCGAGATCTTCCGCAATGTTGCCAACAGTGTTCTGCCTTATACAGACGGTACCCAGTTTGACTCGGTGAAGAACTCTTATGCTGAAAATGGCATTGCGCCAGTCGGAGAAGAAAATACAGAAACAGACAGCAAAGAAGACAAAGGTTTCTTTGAGGATGTCAAAGAGAAGGCGTCGAATATGGTCGATGATGCGAAAAAAGCAATCGACGAGGCCGATATCCCAGGAAAAGCGAAAAACGCTTGGGATACTTTCAAAGGTTGGCTTGGTTTCTAATCAAAAAAACGATTCAGAAATTCTTCTGAATCGTTTTTTGCAGATTGAAGATAAAGTCATCTTAGCAACTTTCCTTAGGTGAGTACGGACGTCAGCGAACTTCGAAGAAGTTCCATGACTTAGTTTTGGACCTAAGGTTCCAAAACTCCCGAGTGCTAGAAACAA
>JAWGXY010000134.1:0-4098 GCA_032572035.1 Streptococcus parasanguinis | reverse complement strand
CTGATGAAATCAGCGTAGTAGAGCCCACTCAACCACTGCGTCTTGCTCGACAATCCAAAAATAATTGAGAGGCTAGGACTTTTGTCCCAGCCTCTTTTTATAGATTGTCTGTTTGCAGGCCGAGTTGTTTAACTCTGGCGGTGTAGTAGGTCATGATCAAAAAGAGGTTCACTGTGATCAGCCAGATGGCCCATTGGTGAATGAAATGCATGAGAATGGCTACGCTAATAGCTCCCGCAATAAAGCTTCCAACGACAATCCCGTAATTCATCGCTTGTCTGCGATACTCGTCCAAATCTCCCTTTCCTCGAGTGATTCGGTACAAGGCCGTCAGCATCTTGCGGTAATTTCCGGAAGTCATAAAGATCACGTAAGGATGGGTTTCAATCAAGCTTCCTGTAAAGGTCAACATCATCATCCCTGTCCCAAAAGCAATAAAGGGAACTTCTACAGGTGGTATGACAGACACCAAGGGAATCAGGAGTGTCACCACAAACAAAGGAATCAACATCTTGATCCGCCAAAAGGCTGTCTTGCGATACTCTCTGATATGGAGGGCAACCACAAAGCCGATCGAGAAAAATAAAATAGATGAAAAACGCATGATGGTATTTTCGACACGGGGATCGTGCCAATCAGCGATGAGAAGCAGGAGGTTCCCCGTTTGGGTCGCGACCAAACTCCGATAGTGCATGTGGCAAAAGACATCGAGGCCTCCTCCTATAAAACCAAGCAGAGCCCCCATCAGTCGTGTATTTTGTGGTAAAATTATTTTTTCTTCCATAGTCTTGTCTCTTTTGATTTCAATTATGATTATTATACCACTTTGCACACAAGTGGAGCAGGAAAAATCAGAAAAAGCCCTTGGCTACTACTAGTAACTAAGGGCTGGTAGAATGAACCCCGCTCGATCTACTGTTTTAAGCGATAGGTCTTGCGTGGTTTTTTCTTAGGTACCCGCTTGAGACCCACTTCTTCCACGAATTCTCCGAATTTTACGAGGAAGTTATTGCTAACGATGGGACGTCCTGGATTGATCAAATTGACCAATTCGGTTGCTTCATAAACGGTGAAAGGCTCCTCTAACAGATAGAGGAAGGTTGGATTCCAGTCGAGACGTCCCTGAATCCGCTTGATCGATTCTTGAATAATCTGGTAGTGGTCAAAAGCAAAATCAGAAGCAGTTAAAACCTTTCCCTCTAGCAAGCACTGGGACTTTTTGAAGTCGACATCGAGAAAAACAACTTCCTTGGCATCGTCACCTGCATGGGCTAAGTCTACTGCTTCTGCCGGCAGATAGACCAGATGGGCGATGGTAATGACCCAGCCTCTGGGGTCCCGCCCAGGGGTGGAAACTGTCATGAGCTGCTCCACCTTATTCACTGGCAGATCGAGCCCAACTTCTTCTTTGACTTCTCGGATACAGGCATGAGTCGCATCTTCATCCTTGTTCACAAAGCCCCCCACCAAGGCGAGGCGGTGTTGATAAGGGTGGGCCTTGCGGCGAATGGCTAAGAGCTTGAGCTGTCCATCAACAAAACAGTAAGCCACCATGTCCGCTGTGACACTTGGAGTTTCATAAGTTGGCAGATCTTGCTCCTTGTACCACTTGAGAAAGTCTGCTTCACTAGCGACCGTCTCAAAATACTCTTTCTCCGTCATTCCTGCTGGAATTGAGAGACTTGCCATCTAAGCCACCTCCTTCTTGAGGGCTTTGGTCCATTCTAAGAAGAAGGGAACGCTGGAAAGAAGCAGGAGATAGATCCATTGAAAGGCTGTGCGTCCTACAAAAAGGTCCTTCCACAGGAGTTTCATAATATTGACAAAGCCTTGTTTTTTCGCTTCTTGGTGAACATTTTTAAAGTCTTGGATAAAGGTTGTGAATTTTTCAGATAGGTTTTTCATAAGCTGCTCCTTAGTCGGCTTGGTAAATGGCATCGATCACCTTCTTGGCTTCTTCGTAGTTGCCGAGGTAGTCTGATGCGAGAAAAGTGGTCGGAATGTTTCCTAGGTATTGCTGGCGCAATTGGTCTAGGTAATTTGAAAAGCTGGTGCGGATCTCTTCGTCAGCCATGGTCATATCTCGGAAACCATCATTGACATAAGAGCCGATCGGCTGTACAAAGAGGATCAAATCCCATTTTTCTTTGGAGAGAATACTGACAAAGAGGTTGTCGAAGGTATCGGTCATGCTGGTATCTTGGCCTTCGACTTCCATATAGTAGTCGTAATAACCCTTGGTCACCAGGGAATTGGTATCTGCGATGACAAGGCCTCGATTGGCACTACTATCGATGAGCTTAGAGGTTTGATCATACTGTCCTAAGAGTAGGTAATAGTAATCTTTTGGCGTGAGTTCATCATCCCGCACATTGTTCTTGATCTGGTATTCACGGGCATACTCAAGACTAACAGGTGCATCGTAAAAGCGAGCCAAGTCCTTTGCAAGGGTCGTTTTCCCGTTGCTGGCGCTCCCCATGATCAAGACTTTTTTCGTGAACTGGCGACGGAAGGGCTGGGCAATGTATTTCCAGTATTTGCTGGGATTTTCCCGGATCATGGTAGCAGAGATCCCAAAGCGACGCTCTTCTAAGTGAACTTCAAACCCTCTAGCTTCCAACTCTTCCTTGTAGGCTTTCTCCCCTACATAAAAGATCAACTCTTCTGTCTCTGTTTGATACTGGATGGTGTCTAGGGCTGTCTGTAACCAAGGCTCCCAGCCCAAGGGATAACGAGGAAGTTCCGTCTCATCTAGCTTATAGACTTGAGTCAATTCATCATCTGAGAAGGCTTCACGGATATAGCGGAAGCGTTTTTGTAAGGTCAAGCCCACTTCTTCGCCACGGTCCCCTTCGTAACCAGAAACGATGACACGAACGCGATCACACTGACGCTTGGCCCGCTGGATCAGGTCAATATGCCCTTGATGAAGAGGCGCAAAGGTTCCAAAAACCAGGGCAATTCTTTCTTTTTTCATATAAGCTCCTTTTTATAATTTTTTATAAATATATTTTCTTTATGTTTTTATTATAAACTATATTTTCTATCTGTCAATAGCTTTTTATAAAAAAATATATTTTTCTTCAAATCAACAAAAAAAGATCTGAAAAGAGATGCTTCTCCTTTCAGATCTTTCGAATTTTATTCACGAGTGAGGGAGTGGCTGACACCGTCTTTCAAAACCGTCACACTAGATACCGAGCCATCTTTTCCAACTACGATATCTAGAGTCGCTGCAGATCCATCGCCTGCTGAGAGATTAGCATGGTAATGACCATCATCCAAGGTATAGTTATAAGCGCTGATACCATAGGCTACGGGTTGGCCCCCAGGAAGTTGGATGGTTACTTGACCGCCTTGGCCAATAGTGACTCCAGTGTCGCGTTTGTCAGACCAATTCCCAGCTGCTGCGGAGAAATCCCCTGCTGCTACAGAATAGACTCCCTTGTATTGGGCATTCTCCGTAGCAGAAGCTTGCTTCTTAGCATGGGCATGACCGTCTTCTAGACTTGGCAATTTTTCTTTCGCTGGTGTTGCTGGAGTAGCTACTTCTTTTGTTTCTTTTGTTACGGGTGCTGCTGGTGTCGCTTCTTTAGCTGGAGCAGGTGTTTGACTAGCTGCTGCTTGGTTATTTTTGCTACCAACAGTATGACTTTCTTCTGATTTGCTATCAGAGGATGAAGAGGCAATCGGATCTTTACTAGTGATCACTTTTTTCTTAGAAGAAGAGCTGGTTTGTTTAACCAGACTGGTCTTTGAACTGCTTGCTTCTGAAGTTTTTTCTTCTTTATTCCCGCCACAAGCTCCTAGGAAAAGACTAGCTGTCAAGGCTAGGGCTGCTAGGGAAATGATTTTTTTGTTTTTCATAACAGAACCTCTTTTTGTAACATTTGTAATATTTTGTAACATTATTGTAACACTGTTATATGAGGCTGTCAATAGTTTCTCAAATATTTTTCTAATTTGAAAGAAATTTTAGGTAAGTTCCTAAACTTTAGCAAAAAAGAGGCTGGGACAAAAGTCCTAGCCTCTCAATTATTTTTGGATTGTCGAGCAAGACGCAGTGGTTGAGTGGGCTCTACTACACTGATTTCATCA
>JAWGXY010000133.1:0-4161 GCA_032572035.1 Streptococcus parasanguinis | reverse complement strand
ATGAATTGATTCTAGCTATTTCAGGAAATGATATTTTTAGTGGGGGAGGTCTTCACGCAGACCTTGCAACTTATACGACTAACAAACAGCATGGTTTTGTAGCGGTGACTTGTTTGACCGCTATGACGGAGCACGGTTTTGAAGTGATTCCGGTGGATTCGACGACCTTTGCTCAACAGCTCAACTCCCTCAAAGATGTTCCTTTTTCTGCTATTAAACTCGGTCTTTTGCCAAATGTTGAAGTGGCAGACTTGGCTTTGGACTATGTCAAAGCCCATGCGGAGATTCCTGTGGTACTAGATCCTGTCTTGGTCTGCAAGGAAAGTCATGATGTAGAAGTTTCAGCTCTTCGAGACGAATTGATTAAGTTCTTCCCTTATGTGACCATCATCACGCCAAACTTACCAGAAGCTGAGATCTTGACCCAAAGCAAGATTCAATCGCTCGACGATATGAAGGAGGCAGCGCGCAAGCTCCACGAATTAGGAGCAGCGACTGTCGTGGTCAAAGGAGGCAATCGTCTCAATAAAGAAAAGGCCATCGATGTCTTTTATGATGGGACAGACTTCACCGTCATTGAAGAGCCGGTCTTAGAAAAGAACAATACAGGAGCAGGTTGTACCTTTGCGTCTAGCATTTCCAGCCAGTTGGTAAAAGGGAAATCACCACTTGAAGCTGTTAAAGCCTCTAAAGACTTTGTTTTCCAAGCGATTCAACATTCAGACCAGTATGGAGTAGTACAGTATGACATCTAATCGAACTCAACTCATTGCTCGCCTTTCCATTTTGACAGCCTTGACAGTTGTACTTGGCTACTATACAAAACTTCCAACTCCCACAGGGATCGTCACCCTGCTAGATCTTGGAGTTTATTTCACAGCCTTCTATTTTGGACGCAAGGAAGGTGCGATTGTAGGTGGTGTCGGAGCCTTCTTATTGGATCTGATTTCAGGCTATCCTCAGTGGATGTTCTTTAGCCTCCTCTTTCACGGGGGACAAGGCTATTTCGCTGGCTTCAAGGGCAAAGCTCGTTACCTAGGCTTGCTTCTTGCGACAGTTGTGATGGTAGGCGGTTACGCACTAGCTTCTGCCCTCTTTTTAGGCAATGGCTGGGGAGCTGCTATCTCGGACATTCCAAATAACCTTGCTCAGAATTTTGTTGGAATGGCTTTAGGCTATGTGGTCTATTATGCATTTCAAAAGAAAGGAAGCTAATTCATGGATCTGGAGCAACTGAAGAAGGATACAAAAGAAATCTTGGTAGATGTCTTGGCAAAAAGCCGTCTCCGCCAAGGACAGATTCTAGTCCTCGGGATGTCTTCAAGCGAAGTTGCAGGAGGGCCAATTGGAAAAGCCTCCAACATCGATATTGCTGAAGCTATTGTCCAGACCTTACTAGATGAGTTGAATCCAAGAGGGATTTATCTGGCGGTACAAGGATGTGAGCATCTCAATCGCGCCTTGGTGGTCGAAAGAGAATTGGCAGATAAGAAGGAGCTAGAAATCGTCAATGTCCTTCCGAGTCTCCATGCAGGAGGTGCTGGACAACTCGCAGCTTTCAAGTATTTTAAGGATCCTGTGGAGGTGGAATTTATCACAGCCCAAGCCGGGTTAGACATCGGAGATACCTCAGTAGGGATGCATGTCAAACACGTGCAAGTTCCAATTCGCCCTATCTTGCGTGAACTAGGTGGAGCCCATGTCACAGCGCTCGCCAGTCGGCCAAAATTGATCGGTGGCGCCCGTGCTCTCTACCTCGATGATCCCATCCGAAAATCATAATCAGAACTAGCTTTTAAGGGCTAGTTTTTTTGGATGAAAAGAGAGGCAAAAACGTTTTAAAACTTGCAATTTCAAAGTTTTGTGGTAAAATTATAAGGAATGACTATATTATTTTAAGGAGAGACAGAATGTCTGTATCATTTGAAAACAAAGAAACTAACCACGGTGTATTGACTTTCACAATCAGCCAAGAGCAAATCAAACCTGCTTTGGACCGTGTGTTTGAGTCAGTTAAGAAAACTTTGAACGTACCTGGATTCCGTAAAGGTCATATTCCACGTCCAATCTTCAACCAACGTTTCGGTGAAGAAGCACTTTACCAAGATGCTTTGAACGATCTTCTTCCAGCAGCATACGAAGCAGCTGTTAAAGAAGCTGGAATCGAAGTTGTAGCACAACCAACTTTCGATGTTGTATCTATGGAAAAAGGTCAAGACTGGACATTGACAGCAGCTGTTGTAACAAAACCTGAAGTAAAATTGGGTGCTTACAAAGACCTTGAAGTATCAGTAGAAGTTTCTAAAGAAGTAACAGACGCTGATGTGGATGCTCGTATCGAACGCGAACGCAACAACTTGGCTGAATTGGTTGTTAAAGAAGGTGCTGCAGCAGAAGGTGACACAGTTGTGATCGACTTCGTAGGTTCTATCGACGGTGTTGAATTCGACGGTGGTAAAGGTGACAACTTCTCACTTGGACTTGGTTCAGGACAATTCATCCCAGGTTTCGAAGACCAATTGGTTGGACACTCTGCTGGTGAAACAGTTGATGTGATCGTAACCTTCCCAGAAGACTACCAAGCAGCTGACCTTGCAGGTAAAGAAGCGAAATTCGTGACAACTATCCACGAAGTAAAAGCAAAAGAAGTACCAGCTCTTGACGATGAATTGGCAAAAGACATCGACGAAGAAGTTGAAACTCTTGACGAATTGAAAGAAAAATACCGCAAAGAATTGGCAGCAGCTAAAGAAGAAGCATACAACGATGCAGTAGAAGCAGCAGCAATCGATCTTGCAGTTGAAAACGCTGAAATCGTTGACCTTCCAGAAGAAATGATCCACGAAGAAGTACACCGTTCAATCAACGAGTTCCTTGGAAACATGCAACGTCAAGGTATCTCACCTGAAATGTACTTCCAAATCACTGGAACAACTCAAGAAGATCTTCACAAACAATACGAAGCAGAAGCTGAAAGCCGTACGAAGACAAACCTTGTGGTTGAAGCAGTAGCGAAAGCAGAAGGCTTCGAAGCAACTGAAGAAGAAATCAACGCTGAAATCGAACAATTGGCAGCAGATTACAACATGCCAGTTGAACAAGTTCGCAACCTTCTTTCACCAGAAATGTTGAAACATGACATCACAGTGAAGAAAGCAGTGAACGTGATCACAAGCACAGCAAAAGTAAAATAATTTAGATAAAAAAGAAGAGCCGTGAGGCTCTTCTTTTTTTTGATTTCATGGAGAATCCTGGAATTTTCCTTTGACGAAAGGGGAAATTTATCGTACAATAGAGTGTAACGATAAAATGCGTGATAGATTTAGTGGCGAGAAGTTTTCAATCTATCATTGAGGATAGGATGAGGTTTAAGACCGGATCCTTCTCCATTTAGGAAATGAAACATAAGGAGATTTACCCTTGGAATTAGAAGTATTTGCTGGACAAGAAAAAAGTGAACTTTCTATGATTGAAGTGGCGCGTGCGATTTTGGAATTACGCGGACGTGACCATGAAATGTACTTTAGCGATCTTGTAAATGAAATTCAAATTTACCTTGAAAAATCAAACAGCGAGATCCGTGAAGCTCTTCCATTGTTCTACACAGAATTGAATGTAGATGGAAGCTTTATCCCACTTGGAGATAACAAATGGGGTCTTCGTTCTTGGTATGCCATCGATGAAGTTGACGAAGAAATCATCGCTCTTGAAGAAACAGACGAAGATGAAACTCCTAAGAAACGGAAGAAAAAACGTGTCAATGCCTTTATGGATGGAGACGAAGATGCGATCGACTACAACGACGACGATCCAGAAGACGAAGAAGTTTACGAAGCAGATCCAGCTCTTTCATATGATGAAGAAAATCCAGACGATGAAAAGAGTGAAGTCGAAGCTTACGATGCTGAAATCAATGAAATCGTACCAGATGATTTGGGTGAGGAAGTTGAATTAAGCGAAGAAGACGACGAAGAAGAGGATTCTGAAGACGAGGAAGAAGAATAAATCATAAGAAGAGGCTGGGACAAAAGTCCTAGCCTCTCAATTGTTTTTGGATTGTCTAGCAAGACGCAGTGGTTGAGTGGGCTCTACTACGCTGATTTCATCAGCTTTTACAGCCCTACTCAACTGTGCGGAGGTGGGACGACGAAATCGAATTCT
>JAWGXY010000132.1:0-4303 GCA_032572035.1 Streptococcus parasanguinis | reverse complement strand
AGGCAAAGTAACCCAAGCGAGATTTAACACTACTTGGAACACTGAAGGTCAATTCTGTCATGGTTCCTGCTGCAGCAATGTTGATGAAATACTTACTGCCATATGCACGACCAATATCCATCTGAATGGTTTGATTTTTTTCAATAATGCGGGCAGCTGCCACAGGATCGCCCATCGGGATCTTCAAGGCACGTGCATAGTCATTGGTGGTACCGGTCGGGATAAAGGCCATCTGCGGACGATTTTCCAGACCTGCAACCCCATTGACCACTTCGTTAATCGTACCATCTCCACCAGCAGCAATGATTAAATCAAAGCCTGCCTTAGCGGCTCTTTCTGCTTCATTTTGGGCAGAAAATGGTTCTGGAGTCGTTTGATAAGCGCTAGTTTCATAGCCCACATCTTCGAGTACGTCCAAGACTTCCGCAATATTTTTCTTGATAATTTCTTGCCCAGAGGTCGGATTATAAATTAAACGGGCTTTTTTGATTCGTTCTACCATAAAGATCCTCTATAAACTTTCAAGCCAGGCCTCATCTTCTACCTGGATTCCTAATTCTTGTGCTTTGGTTAATTTGCTACCAGCGTCACTGCCTGCAACAACTAAATCTGTTTTTTTGGAAACCGATCCAGTTACCTTAGCGCCCAGACTTTCTAATTTTGCCTTGGCTTCTGAACGCGTGAGTCGCTCTAGCTTCCCAGTCAAAACTACTGTCATTCCTGATAGGGCCGCATCAGCAGCGACTTTTTCACCAAGATAAGCCATATTGACACCAGCTTCTTTAAGCTCTTGCAATAGGCGCTTGGATCCTTCTTGTGCGAAATAACGCTTGAGGCTTTCAGCCACGACCATACCGAGACTGTCAATGCTGGCAATTCGTTCTGGATCAGTTGTAGCCAATTGATCGAGGTCATGGAATTCTTGGAGCAAGATTTGACTAACCTTGCTACCGACATGGCGGATCCCCAAACCAAAGAGTAATTTCTCAGCTGAATTTTCTTTTGAAGCTTGAATGGCTTCATAGAGTTTTTCAGCAGATTTTTCTTTAAAGCCTTCCAAGGTCAATAGGTCCTCAACTGTCAGACGATAGATCCCAGCTACATCCTCTACCAACTGAGCTGCGAAGAGTTTCTCTACAACAGCTGGACCCAAGCCTGTGATATTCATAGCATCCCGACTTGCAAAGTGGTTCAATCCTTCCTTGATCTGCGCTGGACAGAGTGGATTGATACAGCGAAGGGCCACCTCATCCTCAAAATGAAGCAACTCACTCTGGCAGCTCGGACAATGAGTTGGAATGGCTAATGCTTGATCAGAGACTCGCTTATCTTTAACAACACGCAAGACCGCAGGAATGATATCACCAGCCTTGTAGACAATGACGGTATCATCCTGATGAATATCTTTTTCGGCAATATAGTCCACATTGTGTAAGGTTGCCCGACTAACAGTGGTTCCTGCTAGCTGGACTGGAGTTAGATTAGCAGTTGGCGTCACGACTCCGGTCCGTCCAACCGTCCAATCGACTGATAAAATTTTTGCTTCTTTTTCTTCAGCTGGAAACTTATAGGCGACAGCCCATTTAGGAGCTTTTACGGTAAAGCCTAGTTCTTCTTGAACAGCTAGGTCATTGACCTTGATGACGATCCCATCGATGTCGTAGGGAAGATCCTCCCGAAGCTGAGCTACTTTTTGGATAAAGTCCCAGATTTGCTCCATATCCTCAGCCAACACTCGCTCTTGGTTCACGACAAAGCCTAAGCGGGCTAATTTCTCAAGCACGCCTTCCTGACTGCTTTGATCCGTCGGACTCACTTCTTGATACAAGAAGGTCGCGAGATTTCGCTTGGCCACGATTTTCGTATCCAATTGGCGAAGTGTTCCTGCAGCAGCATTCCGCGGATTAGCAAACTCCGGCTCGCCGTTTTCTTGACGGATCTGATTGACCCGATCAAAGGAAGCCCGTGGCATGTAGCACTCGCCTCGAACTGTAATGTTCACTGGCTCTGGTAACACCAAAGGAATGTCCTTGACCCGTTTGAGGTTCTCTGTAATATCCTCACCGACAGAACCATCTCCACGTGTTGCGCCCGTTACGAGGACACCATTTTCATAGGTGAGGGAAATGGACAAGCCATCGATCTTCAGCTCACATACATAGCTGATGGAAGGAAATTCCTTACGGACACGCTGATCAAAGACTTCTAATTCTTCACGCGAAAAAGCATCCTGCAAACTATAAAGGGGATACTGGTGCTGGTATTTGGTAAAGCCTTTTAAAACCACCCCACCTACACGGTGAGTTGGACTCTCTGGTAAGATCTCATCAGGATGAGCGGTTTCTAGTTCCACCAACTCCCGATATAATTGATCATATTCACTATCTGAAACAGATGGAGCGTCTTTTGTGTAATACTCGTAAGCATAACGATTGAGTAATTCCACTAATTCTTTCATTCTGGTTTTCATGTTCTTATTTTATCATAAAATCTTAATTTAGCCTTGAATTTACTGCATTCTTAGCATGAAAAAAAGGAGCCAAAGCTCCCTTTTCTTATTTTGTAAAATCGATCCGTTTAGAAAGTTGATTGATCACAATCGCTCCAAAAATCAAGGATGCAAATTCACCCAATCCCATGGTCAACCAGTTATAGAAGAATGGTTGGCCTTGAAGGTAATAAAGTTCCAAGGCAATCGTAAACATGGAGATGGAAAAGAAAATCGCAAACAAGAAATGGTCCAAGCGAATAAGACCGTCAAACAAGAACTTGTTTTTGAATCGACCAAATAAAATGAGTCCAAGTCCTAAGAAGACAAAGGTTGAACCTCCACCGACAAAGACATCGATCCATCCAAAACTAAATAAGTTAGCAATCATACAACCAAGCGTCACCGCAATCAAGTACTTCTTATTGTAAAAAGCTAAGAAATTCATCATTTCCGAAACACGGAATTGATAGCCATAGTAGGCCATAGCGTTGAGAGGTGGGGTAATGGTCAATACGATATAAATCGCAGCAACAATGGCAATTTGTGCCATATCACGAGCAGTTAACTGTTTCATTTATTCTCCTTTAGCGGTTTTCCCGCGTGTAATATGCTTGGCGAAAGGATCTTAAGCACCAAGGGTTGAAGGTTTGATTTCTTCAACCTTTCAAGTATAGCATATTTTGAGGTTTTATGGTAGACTGAATTTATGAAAACACTAATTAAAAAATTTTTTGATAATGAAATTTTATCCTATCTCTTTTTTGGGGTTGCCACAACCATTGTTTCCGTCGGAACCCGCCTCTTCATCTATCAAGTGTCTCGTGATGAACGATTAGCGACCGCGATTGGAAACATCGCTGGGATCCTCTTTGCCTTTGCGACCAACGATACCATTGTCTTTAAACAAGAAAGAAAGGGCTGGTTTCAGCGCTTGATTCGATTTGCAATTGCGCGCTCTGGGACCTTTATTCTAGATATGGCCTTGACTGAGATTTTTGTCAAGCAATTCCCAGGAATTATCGGGCAATTTGTCAACAATAACAAGAGTCAAATCAATCTGATTGAAACCCTCTTTGCACAAGTGGCCATTGTGGTCCTCAATTACGTCTTTAGTAAACTCTTTGTCTTTAAAAACAAAAATAAGGCTTGAAACGATTGTTTCAAGCTTTATTCTTTTAAACTTCTATACTTGCATGCTCTGCACTTAATTGATAGATGGTGCCTTCAACCCCAAAATAATCCTTGGCTAGATCTTTCAATTCCTGCATGGCTGTTTGGGCTCGTTTGGCCTGCTCCTCGTTGATGGCTTCAATGACCAAAATAGCGTCCTTGGTATCTTCAGTTAGCATGGTTCTTTGAGCCTCACGCCAATTCAAACAACGGCAAACGGCGCCTTCTTGGTCGTAGTAGATGATCTCCCCTTCCAAAGCTGGCGCATCTTCGTCAGCTCCTAATGGAAAGAAAGGTTCGCCTCCTTTCGCTTGACCTAGAGAGAGGCCACCCACCAATTTATCCATATCTTCTCCCCCACAAGGAAGGGCATAAGCCATCGACACGCTATTGTAAAGATCCACCAAAGGATTAATCGGATAGAATTCACGTCCCTGGTGAACCCGTTTTAAGAGTGCTTCGATTGAAGATCGGGCTCCTTTTTTTGTTTTAAACTTGCTAAAAGCTTGGCGCCACTCTTGAACGAACTCACTCTGGGTATAGTTTTCTTCATCGATAAATTCCCATGCTCGCTTGGCACCCTTGTCCAATAATTCTTTGAAATAAGGATCCTTGGCTTCATCTACTGTATTATCAATACCA
>JAWGXY010000131.1:0-4359 GCA_032572035.1 Streptococcus parasanguinis | reverse complement strand
AAAGAGCCAGAGAGCAAGAGTGATGAAAGAAATCATTTGACCTTAAAGCGGATATTGGAGGTAGTGAAACAAGAATGGCAGGAAAAACCAGTCTTGTTTTACTGGATGCTCACCTATCAGTTGGTAGGGACCATCATGTGTATGTTTTATTTTTACTACCAACAGAAAATTAGTGACTTAGCTAGTTGGCAAGTTTCGCTCATCATGTTAATTGGTAGTGGATTCAATCTCCTAGCGGTTTATCTGGCCAGTCAAATCGGGAAAAAATGGAATAGTAATCAAGTCTTTCCTATTCTGGTTGCACTGACAGGGTTGGTCTTGCTTTTGGTAACATTCAAGACTTCATTCGCCTATCTGAGTGTCTATCTCTTGACCAATGCCCTTTATGCCGTTTATCAACCCATCTACTACAATGATTTACAAGCCTATCTACCTTCAAGTGTACGAGCAACCATGCTGAGTATCAATTCAATGATGTTTAGTCTATCTATGATTGTCATCTTCCCTTTGACTGGTTGGTTCATTGATAGCTGTGGCTTTGTAGCTATGTTTCTTGTGCTAGGCCTTATAACGCTATTCTCTTTTCCTCTCTTAATGATAGGATTGGGGAAAATGGGCAAGACTTTAAGCAAGGTGCCAAGGAAGGAATAAGATTTCTGACCTTCATCTGGTCAGTATTCAACTCTCTCTGCTCTGCAGGGAGAGTTTTTTCATCTTAAGAATTTGTGGTAAAATATGTATATCCATTAAAAAATAGAATCGAGTCGTATGAAATCATTATTGAAGTATTTTAAGGGCTATCTATGGGAAACTTTTCTTGGGCCCGTGTTTAAACTCTTAGAAGCTATTTTTGAATTGTGTGTTCCCTTAATCATCGCCCACATAGTCGATCAGGTCATTCCGAAAAAGGAAACGAGCGCAGTGGTGATGACGGTCGGTGTTTTGTTTTTATTTGCGAGCTTTGGGGTTGTCGTAGCTATTACTGCCCAGTATTTTTCTTCTAAAGCAGCTGTCGGCTTTACCCGCGAGATGACCAAGGATTTGTATGATAAGATCTTGTCGCTTCCAAAGGACAAACGAGATAGGATCGGTACTTCAAGTTTGGTAACCCGTCTCACTTCGGATACCTATCAAATCCAGGTTGGGATCAACCAATTCTTGCGCCTCTTTTTGAGAGCACCGATTATTGTCTTTGGTTCTATCATCATGGCTTTCACCATCAGTCCTAAACTCACTCTTTGGTTCTTGGGGATGGTGGCGATTTTAACCCTGATTATTGTGATCATGTCTCGGATTGTCAATCCTCTCTTTGCTAAGATTCGGAAAATCACAGACCGAATGGTCACGGTGACGCGTCAGCAATTTCAAGGGATGCGGGTGATTCGGGCCTTTGGACAACAGTCTGGTGAATTAGAAGATTTTAGAGAGGTCAATCAGGACTACAAGATCTGGCAAATTCGCGCTGGTATCTGGTCTAGTTTGGTGAGTCCCTTGACCTTCCTTGTGGTCAATACGACCTTGGTTTGTGTCATTTGGCAAGGACAATTGAATATCTCTGCTGGTCTTCTAACCCAAGGGATGTTGGTCGCTTTGGTCAATTATTTATTACAAATTTTAACAGAATTGATCAAACTCGCTATGCTGGTCACGTCGTTAAATGTTAGCTATATTTCAGCCAAGCGTGTCCAAGAGATTTTTGATTTGAAGGAAGAAGACCTCCTTGAAGCTTTGCCAGAAGAAACTGCAACAGAGCAAGAAGCGATTAGCGCCCAGAAAGTTTCTTTCACTTATCCAACGGCTTCAAGCCCAGCTCTAGAAGATCTTTCCTTTGATCTGGATCATGGACAGATGTTGGGAATTATCGGTGGTACAGGATCTGGGAAATCCACCCTGGTTCAGTTATTGAGTCACTTGTATACTGTTAGTCAGGGGAAATTAGCCCTCTATCATCAAGGTCACTCTCCTAAAACTCTCAAGGAGTGGCGGGAGTGGGTAGCTGTTGTCCCACAGAAGGCAGAGCTCTTTAGAGGGACTATCCGCTCGAATCTCTTACTAGGAATGGAAGAAAATCTATCGGATGAAGATTTGTGGTGGGCCCTAGAAACAGCTCAGGCTGCTGATTTTGTTCGTGAAAAAGAAGGACAACTCGATGAGCCAGTGGAAGCCTTTGGGCGAAATTTCTCAGGAGGCCAACGTCAACGGTTGACCATTGCGCGTGCCCTTTTGAAGAAGGCTCCTTTCTTGATTTTGGATGATTCAACTTCTGCCTTGGATTATTTGACGGAAGCTCGTCTCTTAAAATCGATAAAAGAAGAATTGAGTGATACGAGTTTGATCCTAGTATCTCAACGAACCAATAGTCTCAAGTCTGCTGATCAGATTTTGGTCTTGAACAAGGGACATCAAGTTGGACTGGGGAATCACGATCTCCTTTTGTCTACCAATGAGATTTATCAAGAAATTCATTATTCACAACACGGGAGGGAGGAAGCATGAGTCAAAAACGTTCTAGTTATTTAAAACGTCTTTTTAGAGATTTTGCCAACCATCCCGGGCTCCTGATTCTAGCCAGTATCGGAACCATCGTTCAAGTGGCCTTAACGGTTTGGCTACCGATCCTGATCGGACATGCGGTTGATTTAGTCATCAATCCTCAAGGGATGAAAGTCTTATGGCCCGTTTTGATCCAAATGGTTCTGGTCATTGTGGCCAATACCCTGATCCAATGGATCAATCCTCTTGTCTACAATCAATTGGTCTATCGGTTTAGCCAAAGCCTGAGAGCAGAAGTGATGGAAAAAGTACACCGATTGCCCTTGTCTTATCTAGATAAACAAGGGAGCGGGGACTTCGTCAGTCGCCTCACGACCGATGTAGAGCAACTCAATAGTGGTCTTCTGATGGTCTTTAACCAGTTCTTTGTTGGCCTCTTAACCATTCTTGTCACTATCGTGACTATGGCGGAATTGGATTTCTTTATGATGGTGGCGGTTCTGGTCTTGACCCCTTTATCCCTGTTGATTGCTCGTTTTATTGCCAAGCGTTCTTATACGCTTTTCCAAAAGCAGACCAAGGCGCGTGGTCTTCAAACCCAGTTGATCGAAGAGTCTTTGACCCAGGAAAGTTTGATCCAGTCCTTTAATGCTCAGGATCAATTCCGTAAGGCTTTTAAAGGGACGAATGAAAGCTATGCCAATTATTCCCAATCCGCTGTCTTTTATTCCTCAACTGTCAACCCTGCCACTCGCTTTGTGAATGCCTTGATTTATGCGGTAGTGGCTGGATTTGGTGCTGTACGCATTATTTCGGGATCTCACTTTACTGTTGGTCAATTGGTGACCTTCCTCAATTATGTCAACCAATACACCAAGCCTTTTAATGATATCTCTTCTGTCTTGTCAGAACTCCAAAGTGCCCTTGCCTGTGCAGAGCGTTTGTACAGCGTCTTGGATCAAGCTGAGGTCGAAGAGACAGGCCATCAGATTCTGGAAAGTCAGGATGTCAAAGGTGCGATTGGTTTTGAGCATGTCTCATTTGGCTATGATTTGGGGCGGACCTTGATCAAAGATTTAACCATTCATGTTCCAGCTGCCAGTAAAGTGGCCATTGTAGGGCCTACAGGAGCAGGAAAATCGACCTTAATTAATCTGCTCATGCGTTTCTACCCTGTTAATTCTGGAGAGATCACGATTGATGGGGTACCAATTACGGACTATACTCGTGCTTCTTACCGCCAACAATTTGGTATGGTTCTGCAAGAAACCTGGCTCAAGGTCGGGACCATTCATGAAAATATCGCCTTTTCTCGTCCAGATGCAACTAGAGAAGAAGTCATAGAAGCAGCCAAAGCAGCCAATGCAGATTTCTTCATTCGGCAGTTGCCACAAGGGTACGATACCTATCTTTCAGATGCTGGAGAGTCTTTGTCCCAAGGTCAACGCCAACTCTTAACGATTGCGCGGGTTTTCCTTTCAGTTCCTAAGATTTTGATCTTGGATGAGGCGACATCCTCCATCGATACTCGGACTGAGGTCTTGATTCAAGACGCCTTTAATCAGCTCATGAAGGGACGGACCAGCTTTATCATTGCTCACCGCTTGTCTACCATTCAAAATGCCGATATGATCCTTGTCATGGTGGATGGCGATATTGTTGAGCATGGCACTCATGAAGAGCTAATGCAAGCACAAGGTGTTTACTACAAGATGCAGACAGCTCAGCAACAGATTAGTTAAAATGTAGACAAACTATTTTTCAAAGAAAAATAGCATAAAAATCTAGTTATCCGCATAAAAACTGGACTTATCACACTTTATCAAGGTCAAAACCACTCAATTTACTACTAATTTACTACTTATG
>JAWGXY010000130.1:0-4374 GCA_032572035.1 Streptococcus parasanguinis | reverse complement strand
AGAAGTCTCTCTTGGGAAAGACACCATGACTGGTCACTGGGAAATCATGGGGCTCAACATTACAGAACCGTTTGATACCTTCTGGAATGGTTTCCCTGAAGAAATTATTACAAAGATTGAAGAATTCTCAGGACGTAAGGTCATCCGTGAAGCTAACAAACCTTATTCTGGTACAGCGGTCATCGATGACTTTGGACCACGTCAAATGGAAACTGGTGAGTTGATCATTTATACGTCAGCAGACCCTGTCCTTCAAATCGCAGCTCACGAAGACATCATTCCTTTGGATGAACTCTACCGTATCTGTGAATACGCTCGTTCCATCACTTTGGAACGTCCAGCTCTTCTAGGACGTATCATTGCCCGCCCTTATGTTGGGGAACCAGGTAACTTCACACGGACAGCCAACCGTCGTGACTTGGCTGTTTCACCATTTGCGCCAACTGTTTTGGACAAGTTGAACGAAGCGGGTATCGATACTTATTCAGTTGGTAAGATCAACGATATCTTTAACGGAGCTGGTATCAACCACGATATGGGCCACAACAAATCAAATAGCCATGGTATGGATACCTTGATTAAGACCATGGGACTTCCTGAGTTTCAAGAAGGGTTCTCATTTACCAACTTGGTAGATTTTGATGCTCTTTACGGTCACCGTCGCAATGCCCACGGCTACCGCGATTGCTTGCACGAATTTGATGAACGCTTGCCAGAAATCATTGCAGCTATGCGTGAAGATGACCTCTTGATGATCACGGCAGACCACGGAAATGACCCAACTTACGCTGGTACAGACCATACGCGTGAATACATCCCATTCTTGGCTTATAGCCCATCCTTCAAGGGCAATGGTGTGATTCCAGTTGGACATTTCTCTGATATTTCTGCAACGATTGCAGAGAACTTTGGTGTTGAAAAAGCCATGATCGGTGAAAGCTTCTTAGACAAATTGAACTAAGATGACACGCTTCGCTCTCCTCGTAAGAGGGATCAATGTTGGCGGGAAAAACAAGGTCGTGATGGCAGAACTTCGAGAGGAGCTTCAAACGATCGGGCTGGATGGGGTAGAGACCTACATCAATAGTGGCAATATCTTCTTTGAATCAGCAGGTTCTAAAGAAGAATTGGTAGATTTGCTGGGACATTTCTTTCGTGATCACTATCCCTTTATCCAGTCTTTTTCTCTCTTTTCAGCTGAGGACTATGCGCGAGATCTCGCTGCTCTACCAGCCTGGTGGCAGGAGGATCTGGCCCGCAAGGATGTTCTCTTTTACACAGAAGGCCTCGATCAGGATGCTGTCTGGGAGCTAGTCTCCTCTTTTTCGCTCGGTGATGAAATCATCCATCGTGGAAGACTTGGGATCTACTGGGGCAAATACTCAGAAGAGACCTATACAAAGACCGCTTACCACAGACAAGTCCTCAAGATGCCGGATTACCGTCTGTTGACCATTCGCAATGCCAATACATTTGACAAAATTGGCCAATTTTTAAGGAAATCATAAAGGAGATATGCAATGACATTATTAGCAAAAATCAATGAAACAGCTGCTTTTTTGAAAGGCAAAGGAATGGAAGCACCTGAGTTTGGCTTGATCCTTGGATCAGGTCTTGGAGAACTGGCTGAAGAAATCGAAAATCCAGTCGTAGTAGACTACTCTGAAATTCCAAACTGGGGTCGTTCAACGGTTGTCGGCCATGCGGGTAAATTGGTCTACGGTGAGCTTGCTGGACGCAAGGTTTTGGCCCTTCAAGGACGTTTCCACTTCTACGAAGGAAACCCACTAGAAGTAGTGACTTTCCCAGTTCGTGTCATGAAAGTTTTGGGCTGTGAAGGGGTTCTTGTTACCAATGCTGCCGGTGGTATTGGCTTTGGTCCTGGTACTTTAATGGCTATCACAGACCACATCAACATGACTGGTCAAAACCCATTGATCGGTGAAAACTTGGATGATTTTGGTCCACGTTTCCCAGATATGTCAAAAGCCTACACTCCAGAATATCGTGAGACTGCTCATAAAGTAGCAGACAAATTGGGTATCAAATTGGATGATGGAGTTTATATCGGTGTGACTGGGCCTACCTATGAAACTCCAGCTGAAATCCGTGCTTACAAGTCGCTTGGTGCAGATGCTGTCGGTATGTCAACCGTTCCTGAAGTCATCGTTGCAGCGCATTCTGGCTTGAAGGTTCTTGGTATTTCATGTATTACCAACTTTGCGGCTGGTTTCCAAGAAGAGCTCAACCACGAAGAAGTAGTGGAAGTGACAGAGCGCGTCAAAGGCGACTTCAAAGGATTGCTGAAAGCGATTCTTGCTGAACTCTAATCCAATGAAAGTACGACTCCAAAATCTGCCCTACGGACTGAGGTTGCTTCTAGCCACCTTATCCTTGGGAATAGGGACGGGTCTGGTCGGCATTGCCTGTCATTATCTACTAGAAGGGGTGCAAGGACTGGCCTTTGGCCAAGCTAGTTCGGATTTGCTCCAGCAATTTCAAGAAGCTGGAGGTCTCCGTAGATTTCTGGTTTTGTGTGTGACTGGGTGCTTGGTAGCTGGCTTCTGGTATGTCCTGCAAAAGCGTTATCAGATCCTGTCTATTCGCCAGCAAATTGACTTAGCTGGAGACAGGGAACCAGCGCCCTTAGCCCACCTCCTTCATTCAGGGATGCAGGTGGCAATTGTCGGAGCAGGCGCATCGGTCGGAAAAGAAGGAGCCCCACGTGAGGTCGGGGCTCTTCTAGCTGGTCGCTTGGCGAAGGGATTCTCACTAGCCCTCAAAGAGCGAAAAGTCTTGATCGCCTGCGGTGCTGGAGCTGGTTTGGCTGCGGTCTATCAGGTTCCCTTTGCCAGTAGCTTGTTTGTCTTTGAGACCTTAGGGCTAGCCTACAGTTGGCAGAACTTTCTACTGGTTTTGACCAGTACTTATCTGGCTACCTGGGTCGCTCAGCCCATCGTTGGTCAGGAGGCTGTTTATCACCTGTCCGCAGTTTCATGGTCGGCTAGCAGCTTCTTCCAGGGTATTGTGATTGCTTTCTTGGTCACTCCCTTGGCTCTGGTCTTTGCTTTCCTCGCCAAGCGGGCTAGTCACAAACGGCGGAAGGATGGGACGATTCTTTGGGCTCTTCCTCTAGCCTTTCTAGTGCTGGGGAGCCTAGTAGCCTTTTGCCCCATCTTTATGGGAAATGGTCAGGTACTAGCCCAGGCCTTGTTGTCTAGTCAGTCGATTCCCTATCTTCCATTGACTCTTGCAGTGAAGGGGCTTTTAGTCTATCTCCTCTTGAGCAACGGTGCCTATGGGGGAACCTTGACGCCATCATTTGCCTTAGGAATAGGGTCCGGTTACTTAGTGACTTTATTGATGACAGTCGTTGGAATTCATTTAGATCCTGCTCTCGGGATGCTACTTGGTGCGACCGTCTTTTTAGGAACGACCCTACAAGCTCCTTTGACAGCTATTGCCCTGAGCCTTGGATTTACAGGGCAGTCTTTAAGTTTAACAATCCCGCTTGTACTTGCAACAGGTGTGTCTTACGTGATTCGAATGAGATGGGAGAAGAGATGATGAAGGTACATTTTGTACTGCATGAAACATTTGAAGTGCCGGGCGCTTATCTAAAATGGGCGCAGGAGCGTGGTCATCAGGTGACTACGACCAAAGTCTATGAGAACGAAGCTCTACCAGAGACAGTGGATGAGATCGACTTCTTAATTGTGATGGGAGGTCCTCAATCGCCAGATGAAGATCGGGAAACTTTTCCATACTATGATCCTCAAGCAGAGATCGAGCTGATTCAAAAGGCTATGAAGGCAGATCGTTATATTGTTGGGGTCTGTCTTGGTGCCCAGCTCCTGTCTGTTGCCTATGGTGCGAAGTATGAGCACAGTCCGGAACGTGAGATTGGGGTTTATCCTGTGACCTTGACGCCTGAAGGACTCACAGATCCACATGTCGGTGAGTTTGGAGCAACTCTTGAAACCGGTCACTGGCATGGCGATATGCCAGGATTAACAGAGGATGCTGTCGTTCTTGCGACCAGTCAAGGTTGTCCACGTCAGATTATTCGCTTCAGTCCTAAACACTATGCATTCCAAGCCCACTTGGAATTTGATCCAGAAGCAGTCGATCTCTTGGTTGCTGCAGACGGTGAAGATGTTTTGGAAGAACAAAGTCAAAAACTGACCTTTGTTCAAAAACCTGAAGCCATTCGTGATTACGATTATCGCGAAATGAATGCCAAACTCTATGCATTTTTGGACTCATTAACAAATTAAATAAAAAAGAAAGGTAGAGCATGTGTTCAGATTTGAACACGAGCGGAAAGCTCGGAAAATAGATAATCTGACTGAGAAATCAGGATTTCTCGTCAGA
>JAWGXY010000129.1:0-4455 GCA_032572035.1 Streptococcus parasanguinis | reverse complement strand
CGCTGATTTCATCAGCTTTTACAGCCCTACTCAACTGTGCGGAGGTGGGACGACGAAATCGAATTCTAACGAATGACCGATTTCTGTCCCACTCTCTTTGCTTTTATGCATGCTCCAATCCTTTTCGCGTGTTTTCCTTGATAGTTTCGGCTGAATGGAGCAATTTTTCTTTTTCTTCTTCTGTCAAATGCAAGTCCAATCGTTCAATAATTCCTTTTCTACCTACAATCGCCGGGTAGCCAAGATAGGTTCCATATTCTGGACGATAGTTAGACACTGGCATTTCCTCGTGGCTATCATTGATCACAGCTTCTGCTAAACGCTGGGCTGCTGCTGCAATCCCAAAATTGGTATAGAATTTGCCAAAGAAGACCGTGTGGCCACCGCGCAAGGACTCGTAGTTGATGGCGTCAAGCTCTTCTTGAGAGAAGAGATCAGTAATGGCGTGTCCTTTGACACGGACCTGACTCCAAGCGACAAATTGAGAATTTCCGTGCTCACCGAGGTTGTAACCTGATACACTAGCAGGAGAAACCTGCAAACGATCAGCGACTGCACGCTTCATCCGAGCTGTATCCAGCAAGGTCCCTGTCCCAATCACCTGCTCTTTTGGAAGGCCGGTATATTGTTGATAGAGTTGAGTGACGGCATCGACCGGATTGGTCACTACCAATAAGACCCCACTAAAGCCAGAAGCCTTCAAATCACGCGCTACTTGCATCACTTGCTTGCTAGTAAAAGGAAGCTCCGCAAAACGGTCATCTGTGTTATTAGCCTGCAACTCGATATTTCCAAGAGTCGACACCACAACATCCGCATCTTTTAAAGCCGCGTAGTCATTGACCGTGATATGAACCGGATACCCCGTATTGGCAACCGTATCACAGAAATCCAAGGCATCTGCCTTGACCTTTTTCTCATTGGTATCAATCAAGACTAAGTGATCACAGGTGTGTTTCAAAATCATGCTGTGGGCCAAGGTGGCACCCACATGCCCCAAACCAATAATACCAATTTTTCTTGTCATCAGAATCCTCTTTTCTAGTATCGATCACACTGTTGGTGAGGATAGCTCTTTGTTGACTCTATTCTACCACAATTCTAGAAAGGCGGATTGAAAAAATGGGAAAATTTTCAAGTTTTTTCAAAAAATAAAAGAGGCACTGCCTCTTTTAACGACTCAGGAAAGAAGAGTCTCAATCTCTTCAAGCGACAAACCCGTCATCTCCGATATCAGATCAGGTTTCATTCCTCGTGAGATCATCTCGCATACCAACTGTTTACGACCTTGTACTAAACCTTCTTCACGCGCTTCGTCTATAGCCGCCTCCAGGGTCATATCATAATTTTCTTGAATACGAATACGCTCGTCTATCATGGTCTTCTCCTCCTTGGTCCAGCTAGATGAATCTAATAATGAATCTGCGTGGGCGACAGCCTGACTGGGAGCTTTTGTAAAGGGAAGATTCCCAAAAAACTCCAACCACTGTCTGCCTGCATCTGTCAGGTTCTCATCTTTATTATACTTGTCTAGCTCTAAAAAGGCAACCTGCAGAAGATTTTGGTGCTTGCCATTTTTATAATAGGCCTTGAGTTGCTTGCCAGATCGGCTATTGGTCAACCAGTATTTGTTGATGGCGGCCTCTTCGTCCAGTAAGAGCGACTTCTCCAAAATCGCAATCCCATAGACGGGCTCCATCTGCTCGTACATCTTATGTGTCTGTCCTTGCTGGCGCAGTTTTTGCACATTCTCCACCAGCTGATTGGCCAAATAGTAATGGAACCGATTCAAGAAATACTGCTGCTTGCGAATCTGGATCTCGATGATCACCTCGGTCCCATCATGGAGCTTGGCTCTCACATCCACCGCAGTGGAGAACAAGTCATCTTCCTCATAAGCCATGCTGTGGGGCTGGCTTCCCTCCACAATCTGAGCGTCCGCCACATCCAGCTCCAAAATATCTCGAATAAAGGCCGTCGTCACCTCCGGCAAACTAAAAATCTTCTTGGCCATGATGTCCAAGGTCGGCGATACATGCGCGTGTCTTTTCTACATCCCTGCTCCTTTTCAATAAAAAATAGAGGGAAGATCCCTCTACTTCTATTATTCGAAAAAAATTTGGGAAAGTTGCTACAAGAACATTATGAAACGAAGTAATAGTTCTCTATAATCATCATTCCCAAGGTACTTCTCCTTCTGCCACTTTCCTATCATAGGAAGCTTGTAAATTAAGCCAAGTTTTCATCGAAATATTAGTAAGCTTCTCTAACTTCTGAGCAAGATCATTACTAATCGACTCCTCACCATTCACTAATTTACTGATTGTCTTTGGTGATAGCCCCAACTTCTCCGCAAATTCTTTCTGGCTAATTTGATAATCTTCAATTAGCTCTCCAATATATTGTCCTGGATGAAAAGCAACTAAGTCTTTGTATTCATTAATTTTCATACTTATAGTGACTGCTCTCCTATTCAATTTGTAAAAATTCAAATTCTACCGTTCCGAAAAAATCTCTACCCGCATCTACTATACGCATTGTTTTTCAATATAACTTATTTATAAGATTGAATCCTGTCAAATAACAAAGCCAAATTAGAATATCCTTGCATCATTTCATGTTGTTTTATAAATTCCCAGCTTTCTTCATAATCGTCTGCTGGGCATCTACTTTTGAAAAATGCTAAAATCTCATCTACTCCTTCGTCACCTTTTTCATCATACTGGTCAATGAAATCGTCAGCAGCTGCCTGCTTTTCATGGTCTGGTAATAATTTTTCAAATACTACATGCTCTAAATTGACAGAATTATAATATACATAACAAGAAACTTGTATTCTATTAATTTTGAGTGACTCACCTTCTTTTATCAACTTAGCAAGTTTTCTAGACTTTCTTTGTCTAGTTTCTACAATCTCATCTTTCTTTTCTCGAGTCGGAAATAATAGTCTTTGAGTTTCTAAATCATATTGAAATGAATCTTTTGGTTCGATAGAACTATCAACAACTTGTGACATTGGATTTATGTATATTCCATCAGTGTCTGTGACAAAAGCAGCAAAAAGTAAATCTTTTGCTTTTAATTTTTCTTTATTCAAGGTTTCAGTAATTTTATCACTTGCAATTTGGGGACCTGATGAGGAAGAGTATTTCCTGTCAGAAAAAACATCTCCATACATTACCTTTAATGTAATATGCATCTGATCTAATTGTTCTACTAATGAATCTGTTACAAAACCTACTATAGTTTCATCAGATTCACCTTCAACAAATATTAGAATGACCTTCCTACTTTTATTTGCCAAGTTTCATACCTGCCTTTCTCAAAGCACGTTTTATTTTACTATTAGAAACTCCTTGGTACAATTCTTCTTCCTGTCCTCCAATCTGAATAGCTCGCAGATAAGTATCTCTCAAATTATTACTTGGTTTTATCCCTGTAAGTCGAATATATCGATTTGTAGGAGAGGTAGTTGAGAATACAACCTTATATGACGGAAGCTTTTCTAGTACACGGAGATTATGAGAAGTAAATATTAGTTGTCCTTTCGCACTTTCAGAAAAAATTTCAATTAGTTCTCCTAGTAGATATTCAAATACTCCAGCATCCAATTCATCAATGACTGCAATAATATTCTCATTATTATAAACTTCTACTAAGAAACCGAGTATACTAATAATTTTACGTATCCCTTCCGATTCATGTTTTAGAGAGAATCTCTTACCAGCCCGATTAGATATAAAATTGACTTTTCTATATTTTCGACCGTCTGAACGAGTCTCCATTTCGCCTACTTCCATTTCAATAGTAAGATTAGGAATAATGACCGGAACAATTTCATTCAAGTAAGCGATTGTCCCATCATACACTGGATAAAGTTCTTCAGGTATTGAAAATCCACCATTTTGAAGAGACATCGGGATTATTCCTTGCACACTAATATGAGATTCACTATTATGGTAGTTAATCGTCACTGGAGTAACTTCACCACCAACCATGCTGGACATTTCTTTGTTAAATATCCTTAAATTCTGAGAAAACTTGTCCAGCACTCCATAAATTTCAATAAGAGTAGAGAAGTCTTGCTTTCCTGATGCAGTGATGAAACCTCTTAATTCGTTTGCAAAAAGAAAAGAACGATTGTCGTCAATAACAGTTTTTGTTAAAACACTAACTGCATCTTTCCCCATAATACTTCTTTGAGATTTTAAAGTTCCCATGTGTTGAGGATTCACTGAGTCAAAGTTACTTCCCTCATATTCGTATCGTAACAAATAACGATACCTAGCACCACTTTCTATGGGTCTATACCCAATCTCTTCTTTTATAACCATTACATCTTGAGTGCCTGTGGGCTCGCTTGCTGCAAACTTTACTTTATACCAAACGATATATTGTTCTGGCTCCTCTAATTCTAACGTAATATTATTTTCTC
Source organism: Streptococcus parasanguinis (assembly GCA_032572035.1). Taxonomy (GTDB): domain Bacteria; phylum Bacillota; class Bacilli; order Lactobacillales; family Streptococcaceae; genus Streptococcus; species Streptococcus parasanguinis_AB. Next base: position 20 of record JAWGXY010000129.1, on the reverse strand, counting down.
CCACCTGATCAATAGCATTA
>JAWGXY010000128.1:0-4539 GCA_032572035.1 Streptococcus parasanguinis | reverse complement strand
TACTACGCTGATTTCATCAGCTTTTACAGCCCTACTCAACTGTGCGGAGGTGGGACGACGAAATCGAATTCTAACGAATTACCGATTTCTGTCCTACTCCCTATTTTGACTGTATCCGCTACGCCCTTTGTATCTTAGTAATTGAACACGCCCTAAATGCTGTGTGAAAAAGATAAATTCTCTTGTGAGCATCGCTCACTGCAAGAATTTCCTATTTTCACTTTGCATTTTACGGGCTTTGTATCTTATTCTTTCTCAAACAATTGATAGTAGTCTGCGATGGTCATTTGGGCTTTTTCTTCTTGGTTGAGGTCTTGGACGATGTGTCCGTCTTTCATGACAATCAAGCGATTTCCATATTTCAAAGCATCTTCCATATGGTGGGTGATCATAAGAGCTGTGAGGGCATCTTGTTTCACAAACTCATTCGTCAAGGTCATGAGCGCCTGACTAGTTTTTGGATCCAAGGCAGCAGTATGTTCATCTAGAAGCAAGAGTTCTGGACGTTTCAGTGTTGCCATCAACAGACTCAAAGCTTGACGTTGCCCCCCTGATAGAAACTCAACGGCTGTATCGATATGATTTTCCAAGCCATTGCCAATCTTAGCAAGGACTGTTTGAAACTCTTCTTTATAGCTGGCCAAGTGACGCGGAATCAAGCCACGTTTTTCTCCGCGAAACTTCGCTACCAAGAGGTTTTCCGCAACCGTCATGCGAGGCGCTGTCCCCATTTTAGGATCTTGAAAGACCCGCGATAGGTACTTGGCTCTCTTTTCAGGAGAATAGTTGGTTACATCTTCCCCCAAAATATAAATCTTCCCACTGCTCACCGGAAGCGTCCCAGCAATGGTATTAAAGAGGGTTGATTTTCCCGCTCCATTGCCCCCCAAAATCGTGATAAAATCATGCTCTCGAATTTCCAAGGAGACATCATCCAGAATGACTTTTTCTTCGTTCATCCCATTGCTCACGGCTTTGGTTACATTTTTTAATTCTACAATTGCGGTCATTTACTGAGTTTCGCTCCTTTCATGATTTTTCCCTTAAAGGTTGGAATCATCAGGCAGATAGCCAAGATCAAGGCACTGAAGATTCGAATATAGCTGGTATTGATGCCAAGCGCAATCACGGCCCAAATCAAAAATTGGTAGGCGATCGATCCGATCGCAATACTGAGCAAGCGCTCTGTCAAAGTGACATTTGAAAAGAGCACCTCTCCAATAATGAGGCTGGCAAGCCCAATAACAATGACACCAATCCCACGTGAAGCATCCGCATAGCCTTCTTGCTGGGCCATCAGTGCACCAGAAAGAGCAATAATCCCATTTGAAATGACCAAGCCCATCAATTCCATCCGGTCGGTGTTGATCCCAAAGCTCTTGGCCATATCTGGATTGTCCCCTGTCGCAATATAGGCTTGCCCCAAGCGTGTATCCAAGAAGAAGATCAAACCAAGGATCACAAGCGTGACGAAAATCAAGCCAATCAGAATCTCATTGAACCCACTGGCAAAAGGAAGAAAATCCTGTATTTTTTTATAGCCCAGAAGTCCCAAATTAGCCCGCTGCATGACAAAGAGAATAACCGAGTTACAAGACGTCATTACAAGGATCCCTGACAAGAGTGTCGGTATTCTCCCTTTTGTGTAGAGAAGACCCGTCGCAAGCCCTGCCAAGCACCCTGCACCAATAGCAGCTAGCGTTGCAAGGAGTGGATTGACCCCTTTGGTAATCAAGGTCACCGCCACCGCTCCTCCAAGCGGGAAGGACCCTTCTGTCGTCATATCTGGAAAATCTAGAATTCGGAACGTCATAAAGATTCCTAACCCTAAAATGGCCCAAATCAAACCTTGTGAAACAATTGAATTAATCATAGTTTCTCCCTTCGATAATAGTAGTTTAATTGTATCATAAATATGGAAGAGAACCTATAGGAAATTCACAATATTTCTTGGATCACCAGCTTTTTAAAAATAAAATGGAACCCTCCTGATTATATGGAGCAGGAGGGTTCTATAAGCTTTTATAATTATGCAAAAAAGAAACCTGTGTTTGTTTCACAAGTCTGGTCTTACTAGGGTAACTGACGACAATAAGGGTGTGAAGTACTACCACTCCAAACCCTACTGTATCCCAATTCAAAGTGGATTCATTCCCCTTGTTGCCGGCAGTTTGAAAGATCAAATTACTTTACTAGTATACTGTTTTATCATCTGCAAGTCAATGAAATTTTTCTGAAACTAGTTACAGAATTTCTAAAAAATTTTACTATTTACCTGTATATTTTTTTATTTTCCATAACAAAGAGGCCCTGCTCTTTCGAGCAAAGCCTCTTCCTGTTGGATCTAAAATTGTCACCTCATCAACAAAGATGTCGATGTCTCCTCAATTTTAGTCTTCACGTTTCTTGCGTTTTGCAAGTCCAGCGAGTCCAACCATACCAAGTGCAGCACCTAACAATGCAGCTGATACTGATTGTTCTTCACCAGTGTTAGGAAGTCCTGGAGCTGGTGGAGTTGTTGGTGTCGGTGGTGTTGGAGGAGTCGTTGGTGGTGTTGTTGGTGGTGTTGGAGGAGTTGGTGGCGTTGTTGGTGGTGTTGGTGGTGTATTAGGCGGTGTTGTTGGTGGTGTTGTTGGCGGAATAACAGTGTTGTTAAACTCTGTATCTTCTGGCAACTTAGTAGTAGCTACTAATACTTTACCTTCTTTATTCACCACGATACCAACGGTCGCAACCATCTTATCGTAAACAACGCTAGAATCTGTACCACGAATTTCTTCTACATGGTAGAGGTGAGTTCCTTCTTCACCACGTTTGAACTCAAGATTTGAGAAGGTAATCTTACCAGCCGCATCATTCTTCACAGTTTCGATCACATTGCCTTTTTCGTCTTTCAGAACGAAGCTGAATTCACCAGCTTTCAATGTGCGTCCTTCCAATTTCTTAGTGAATTGGAATTGAACCTTAACTGGAATGTTGACTACACGTTTTTCAGTTGGTTTTTCTGGTTTTTCTACAGTCTTCTTAGTTGGATCGTATTGGTGTACGATTTGTGAAGCTGTATTTTCGATATCCACACCCTCTTGAGCAGATTGTTTAATTTCTGCAGGGATTTCAAACTTGTAGTAACGTCCGAAGGCCAACTTAGTTGTGTCGATAACTTGTGTATTTTCTGCATCGCCAAGTGACTTAGTCAAGTCCGCTTTAGAAGTTGCAGTAATTACACCATTTTCAACCTTGATATCAAACTTAGCTGTCACATCTTCTCCTGTTACAGAGTCGTATGCTTTAATATCAGCTCCGTTAACATTCAAGTTTGCACTGTCATATTTATCTGTTACACCTACAGATTGAATATTGTGTGCTTCAGTGAATTTAGTTGTATCCAACCATACTTGGTAGTATACTTTATCACCTTTCTTAAGTGTCTTCGTATTGATATTTTGAGCTTCGTTGTTGGCAGTACCGTCCACATATGGGTTCGCATTGGTGTCCGCAACTTTATGTTCCAGCTCGTTATCATCATCGAGAAGTTTCACACCTGTCAGATCGAATTTAGATTCGTTCAAGATGTATTTCTCTGGGTTGAATTCTGGAGTTTCTGGAGGTGTTACACGGTTGTTGAACTCTTTGTCTGCTGGATCTGTTACGTTAGTGATGAGAGCTTTCGCTGTTCCGTCATGTTTAACTTCTACAGTTACTACTGCTTTCATCGCATCGTAAGTGACAGTTCCGTCAGTACCCTTCACTTCTTCAACTGTGAACTTGTGTTCGCCTACTTGTTCTTTCTTGAATTCAAGTTTAGAGAACTTAACGTTACCAGATGCATCGTTGCTTACAGTTTCAACAACTTTACCTTCTGAATCTTTAAGTACGAAGCTGAATTCGTTCGCTTGCAATTTACGTCCTTCTAAACGTTTAGTGAAGTTGAATTCTACTTGTACTGGTACGCTGTTTACACGTTTTTCAGTTGGTTTGTTTGGTTTTTCAACTTTCTTAGTAGTTGGGTTGTAGTAGTTAACGACTTGAGCCGCAGTATTTTCGATGTCTACTCCGCCTTTAACGTCAGCTTTCACTGTAGCTGGGATATCAAACTTGTAGTAACGTCCGAATTCGAATTTAGTTGTGTCGATGACTTGTGTGTTTTCCGCATCGCCAAGTGACTTAGTAAAGCCATCTTTAAGGGTTGCAGTAATCACACCGTTGTTCACAGTAATATCGAATTTAGCTGTTACATCCGCACCAGTCTTACCATCGTATGCTTTAATAGCTGAAGCTTCAACGTCGACTTTTGCCTCATCGTAGTCATCTGAGATTCCTACTGATTGGATATGGTCTTTGTTGTTTGCGTCAAATTTAGTTGTATCCAACCATACTTGGTAAACAAGTTTTTGACCTGGTTTAACTGATTTAGTATTGATATTCGCTTTTTCGTTATTAGATGCATCGTCCGCATATGGGTTCGCATTGGTATCTGCGTACTTGTCTGCCAACTCTTTATCATCATCTAATAATGAAGTTCCAGTCAAATCAAATTCT
>JAWGXY010000127.1:0-4643 GCA_032572035.1 Streptococcus parasanguinis | reverse complement strand
GTTTCCTATCAGTCAGGAAAAGTGTGGACGACAGATGCACCGTACCGGGAAACCATCGACAAGATGAAGCGACGAAAGGAAGCAGGAGCCATCTGTGTGGATATGGAATGTTCGGCAGTGGCAGCCTTAGCAGCTTTTAGGGGCTTTGAACTCTGCCATTTCTTCTACGCGGCTGACCACCTCTCAGAAGAAAAATGGGATATCCGAACCTTATCTAGTCATGAGGATTTAGATGGCAAGGATCGAATTGCAGAGTTAGCCATCCAATTTGCGCTCTTATGGGAAAAGGCAAACTAAATGAAAGAAGCAATCATCGAATTGAAGGATTTTTCCTTCCAGTATAAGGCTCAGTCTGAGCCGACCTTAAAGGGGATTAACCTGACCATCTACGAGGGGGAAAAGGTCCTGATTGTAGGACCATCTGGCTCTGGTAAGTCAACCATTGGTCAGTGTCTAAACGGGATTATTCCCAATATCTATAAGGGAACCAGTAGTGGGCAATTTCTCATTCAGGGGACAGAAGCCTTTGATCATAGTATTTATGAAAAATCTCACTTGGTCAGTACGGTTTTACAGGATACGGATGGTCAGTTTATCGGTCTTAGTGTAGCAGAAGACTTGGCTTTTGCCCTTGAAAATGACATGGTGGAGCTGGGAACGATGAAAGAGCGTGTTCAGAGCTGGGCAGAACGCTTAGATTTGATGAAGCTCTTGGATCATCGGCCTCAAGATTTATCCGGTGGACAAAAACAGCGGGTGAGCTTAGCTGGAGTCCTGATCGACGAAAGTCCGATCCTGCTCTTTGATGAGCCACTGGCTAATCTAGATCCCAAGTCGGGTCAGGATATTATTGATCTGATCGATCATATTCATGAAGAACAGGGGACGACCACCATTATCATCGAACACCGTTTAGAGGATGTACTCTACCGTCCTGTCGATCGGGTTATCTTGATCAATCAAGGTCAAGTTCTCTTTAATGGTCAACCCGATGATTTATTGAGGACGACACTTCTAGCTGAAAATGGGATTCGAGAACCCCTCTATTTAACAACTCTTCGCCAGTTAGGCCAGGATATCAGCAAGCTACCGAATTTGGACAACGTTGAAAAAATACCACTTGAAGATTTATCAGTGGAAATTCCAACTCCACATTTTGAAAAAGGTGCAGAGGCAGAAGCAATTTTAGAGCTTGGTCATTTGAACTTTGCCTATCGAGAAAGCCAGCCTATTCTTAAAGATCTTTCTTTAACCGTTCCAAAAGGTCAACGGCTAGCGATTGTTGGTAAAAATGGGGCTGGAAAATCTACCCTTGCTAAGGCGATTTGTGGCTTCATCCAGACGGAAGGAACCTATTTCTCAAAGGGAGAGGATATCAAGGGTGATAGTGTCAAGGAGCGAGCAGAGAGAGTAGGTTATGTCCTGCAAAATCCTAACCAGATGATTTCATCGACCATGGTGTTTGATGAGGTAGCTCTCGGTCTTCGCTTGAGAAATGTCCCAGAGGACCAGATTGAAAATCGTGTCCATCAAGCCTTGAAAACCTGTGGTCTCTACGAATTTCGTAAGTGGCCAATTTCTGCTCTATCTTATGGTCAGAAGAAGCGGGTGACCATCGCTTCGATTTTAGTATTGGGGCCTGAGGTTTTGGTACTGGATGAACCGACGGCAGGCCAGGATCAACGAAACTATACAGAAATTATGGATTTCCTTGATGAACTCCAGCAAAAGGGGCATACCATTGTCATGATTACCCACGATATGCAGCTCATGCTAGATTATTCCGACCGGGCAGTCGTGGTTATGGATGGGCAGGTTTTGGCTGATTTGACACCGGCAGAGCTCTTGACCCAACCAGAAATTTTGAGACGGGCTAATTTGAAAGAAACGTCTATTTTCGCCTTGGCAAATCGACTTGGTGTCGATCCTCTTGCCTTGACCCAGTTTTATATGAATCAGAAGGGGGAAGGTCATGAATAATCGCTTAGTCGGCTACCATGCCGGAACCAGCTTTCTGCATCGCCTTTCAGGCGCTAGCAAGCTTCTTTTCTTATTGTTGGTATCATTAGCTGCCATGTTGAGTTACGATACTCGCTTGTTGTTGGTCATTGGTTTGGGTGCCCTCGCCTTATTTGCAACCTCAGGCATTCGTTTGAAAGACATCTCTTTTGTTCTTAGTTTTGCCCTGGCCTTTGCCCTTCTCAATGTCTTGATGGTCTATCTTTTTGCCCCCCAATATGGGGTAGAAATCTATGGAGCAAAAACAGTTCTTCTAGATGGTTTAGGAGCTTATAGCATTACAGCTCAAGAGTTGTTTTATCTTTTCAACCTTACTTTGAAATATATCTGTACCATTCCTTTGGCTCTTATTTTCCTGATGACCACCCATCCTAGTCAATTTGCTTCGAGTCTCAATCAGATAGGGGTGTCCTACAAGATTGCTTATTCAGTCAGCTTGACCCTGCGCTATATTCCAGATGTGCAGGAGGAATACCAGATTATCAAGCTCTCCCAAGAAGCAAGAGGATTGGAGTTGTCCAAAAAAGCCAACTTTGTCCAGCGGGTGAAGGGAAATCTTCAGATGATTTCTCCCTTAATTTTTAGTTCTTTAGAGCGGATTGAAACGATTTCTACGGCGATGGAATTGCGACGCTTTGGAAAAAATAAAAAACGAACCTGGTACACCTATCAGGAGATGACGACTCGTGATCACTTAATTATCCTGGGGTCAATCTTTATGGTAGTCTTAAGTATAGTCTTGATTTGGGTAAACCAAGGTCGCTTCTATAATCCTTGGAGGTAAGAATATGTCAGAGACGATTTTAGTAACGGGAGCATCAGCCGGTTTTGGACAAGCCATCTGTCGTCGCTTAGTTGCCGATGGGTATCGGGTGATTGGTGCAGCTAGACGCATCGAAAAATTACAAGTCCTTCAAGAAGAGCTGGGAGAAGCCTTTTATCCCCTGCAAATGGATGTAACAGATCTCCCACAGGTGGATCATGCCCTTGCCAGTTTGCCAGCTTCTTGGGAGAGAATTGATGTCTTGGTGAATAATGCTGGCTTGGCCCTAGGCCTCGCTCCAGCTCATGAAGCAGAGATCGTAGATTGGTTGACCATGATTCAGACCAACATTATCGGTCTGACCTATTTGACCCGGCAAATCCTCCCCCAGATGGTGGAAAGAAATGACGGTTATGTCATCAATATGGGGTCTACGGCAGGAACAGTGCCTTATCCAGGAGCCAATGTCTACGGAGCATCCAAAGCCTTTGTCAAGCAATTCTCCCTCAATCTTCGAGCAGATCTAGCAGGGAAGAAGATTCGTGTCAGCAACATTGAACCTGGTCTATGTGAAGGGATGGAATTCTCTTCTATTCGCTTTAAAGGAGACGAAGAACGGGTAGAGGCTCTCTATCGCGATGCCCATGCCATTCAGCCTGAAGACATTGCGAATACTGTAGCTTGGTTGATCCAACAGCCTAAGCATGTCAATGTCAACCGGATTGAAATCATGCCCGTTTCCCAAACCTTTGGCCCTCAACCCGTTTATCGTGACTAAAAAGAGAAACAACCACTCCACAAGGGATTGGTTGTTTTTTATGTTTCCTCTGGTATAATAGAAGGCAAAGTAAGGAGAAAAAGATGACAGCTGCGTTAATTATTGGTTCTACAGTTTGTGATGTGATGATTTACTTGGATCGTTTGCCGAGTCGTGAAGGAGATGCCCATATTGATCACCAACAATGGTCTGTGGGAGGTTGTGCATTTAATGTCGTCAATATTCTTCATTTTTTGTCGCAACCCTACCAGTTTGTCTCGCCTGTTGGTTCTGGGATGTATGGTGATTTTATTCGGAGAGAGCTAAAACAATTGGGAATTTCCTCCTCCATCTCATTAGAGGGGACCAATGGGTGCTGTTATTGCTTTGTAGAGTCTGATGGTGAGAGGACCTTCTTATCGGATCACGGAGTGGAGTATAGCTTCCAAGCAGAGTGGCTAAAAGAGATCGAGACAGATCGATTTGATTACATCTACTTGTGTGGTCTTGAAGTCGAGGAGCCAACCGGTCTTGCATTGGTGCAGTCTGTTTCGCAATTAGAAGGTCAGGTGATTTTCGCACCAGGACCACGCGGACTCATGATTCCCAAAGATCGACTGGAAGGAATTTATGATCTGCATCCGATTCTCCATGTTAATGAGGCTGAAGCACTGGCTTTTTCTGGGTGTAGAGAGATCCAGCCAGCCATCGAACGTTTGTATCAGAGAACGGGACAATTAGTCATTGTCACCTTGGGGGAAAAAGGAGCGGTTGCCTATGATGGCAACTGGTATGAGGCGGACGGTTTCCCAGCAGAAGTTGTTGATACAGTAGGTGCTGGGGATAGCCATGTCGGAGCTTTTCTGTCAGCCCGATTAGAAGGCTTAGATATCGCACAAGCCTTAAGCTTTGCCAATAAAGTCTCTAGCCAGATTGTTGCAAGTAAGGGCGTTCATCTGACAAAAGAGCAGCAAGAATCCCTGCGAACAGAATTGAAACAAAAATAAAAAAGAGAGTGGGACAGAAATCGGTAATTCGTTAGAATTCGATTTCGTCGTCCCACCTCCGCACAGTTGAGTAGGGCTGTAAAAGCTGATGAAATCA
>JAWGXY010000126.1:0-4939 GCA_032572035.1 Streptococcus parasanguinis | reverse complement strand
TATCAAGTAGCCTTTGAGGACTTAAAGAAGGAGATTTTAGTGGGGCACCAGGAAATCGCTCAAGGAAAAGTTACTTCTGTAGCCGATGTGAGAAAGGAATTTGGTCTTGACTAAGTTGAAACGCTATCAGGTCTTTCTTTCAGATCGTGCTAAGCATGACTTGCGTGACATTCACGACTATATTCTTGTGAATTTTTATAGCCAGCAAGCTGCAGATGGAAAAGTTGATTTGCTATTAAGTGCTCTTGAGACCCTAGAACTGTTTCCAGAAGCCTGTCCTCTGGTATCAAGCCGAGGGTATGGTGAGTTAACGAATGATGAAAAACCCTATCGTTATATGCCAATAGAGAACTATATCGCATTTTATTATATGGAGAAGCATAGGGTGTATGTTGCTCGTATCCTTAATGCAAAGCAGGATTGGGTCAAGATTTTTTATAAGTAGGATGAGAGACTTTGTGTTTAAAAGAGAGTAATAAGGAAATATGAAAAAATTTAAATGGCTTTTATGGATCATGTTTGCAGGAATTGCTCTATATACTTTAGCATTCCTTAATGGATTTGGTGGTGAAACCATTCCTAAAAACAGAACAAAGGAACAGTACGAATTTGAAAAAACGTTTGAACCGATGTTTAAATTTTTGGAACAAGAGCAAAAGGACTTTACGGGATTAAAGCTATACAAAAATAGTATTTATATAGAGAGTGGAAACGTAGTAAAGGATTATGAAGTATTCTTAGATACTAGCCAATCTGACATTAAGGGTGACTATACAATAAAAATTGGGGATAATAAAGAAACAGTTCCTGTTACTTACTCTAATGGGAGATTACAGTACGAATCGAAGTTAGAACCTTTGTTTGACGAAGAAATTCTTAATTTGGTAGTACAAAGAGATTATTTCGCTTCCTTGAATATAAAAGAAACCTTTAAGAGTGCTGAAACTGAATTGAGCGATATTATCTATGAACCAGAAAATCATTCTGACCTCTATAAATATCTTAAAAATAAGTACGATATGCCAGAGGATACGACCTGTCGAATAATATTAGATTACTCTAGTGGAACAATCTATGGAATTTCAATACTAATGGAATCTAAGGATGAGGCTGTTCAAATAGATTTAACTATATTTAAACAATAGGGTGGAGTTTATGAACGAAATCGGGAAATGTAACCGCCGAGTTGAAATGTCTGCAGTATTATAAGATGCATCGTAGAATTGGAATGATCACATTTGAAGGTATTCGTGAAATCGAATAAATTCTTTTAACTCAAGGGTAATTTGACTCTGATAAGCTTAGAAAGATAAATATGGATTTAAAATTTAAATATTCGAATATAGCAGTTTTTAGAATCGTTGAGTATAACAATAAAAAATTCATTTTAGATTCTACTTCGATAAAAGGAAAATCCTATTTCTTGGGTTGGCTTCCTAAGAAAGTTACTGCAAATATGGTTGAGTTATCTCCTTCCAATGACAGTTTTGAAATAAGATCTAAAACTCGGTTAGGAACATCTACAATAGCCATTATGGTTCAACCACTGGTCGGTATTTCCTATAGGTTCATGAAAAAGGCGTTTATCAGCTGGGGAGTCAGTCAACAAATTATTTTGAAATTAGGTATATTTGCTTTCTCTATGCTTTTATCCTATCTAATGGCGGTTTGGTATGGAAAACGTGCCAAACGGACATTTGACTCGAGAATTCCTAAAGATAGCAAATCATACTGTCTTGTTTTTGAACCAAAAGGGAAACGAATGATCGATTGGTATATCACGGTAATAGCTAATATTGTTTGTTTGAGTTTTTTTATCGGAACTAGTAATGGAACTGAAGGAGCATTATTGATTGTGAATGGTATTATATCGTGGTTTGGTTTTGTGTTTATGAGAATGCCACAAATCCCAGCGTACTATAAAACGCTGTCTTTGATTAAAATTGATGAGTTGTCAAAAGATAAAATGAATGAGGACCCCCATGTTAAAATCAAATAAGCTGATTATTTTTTTAATTTCTCTCCCTTTTCTGATGGTTATTGTTTTCTATTCTCTTAGTGAGCATCCTGGATATAGTGATGATGGGAATTTCGTCAGAAATCATGAGGCTGCTATTAAAAGTGAAATCATCGCACACTTAGCTCAGGAAAAGCAAGACATAAAATCTGTTACGCTCTTACCAAATACTGCTAGAGGTGAGTATGATAATGGTGGTGATGTGAGTGGACATTACCATGTCTATTTTACAGCTTACGTCGATCATAATCGCGAGCGAACGATAAGCGTAGAACTATTCTTCCCAGATGCCAGCATTCCCCCATTTACCTTGTTTCCTCCCAACCCTTATAAAGACAAAGGCAAAAAGATGTCCAATTGGTTGATGGGGAATATTGAAGTATCGGAAGAAACCTCTAAATAGAAATATGAAATGAGTAAGTATGAATAGAATAGTAGACGATCAGATTGTGCTTATTCCCTATTATAGGAATGATGAAATCTCCCTTCTTTGGTATCAAGATAGTGAGGTTTGCAAACAAGTGGATAACACTGATCAGATTTACGATGTAACAAAACTTCATAAAATGTATGATTACCTAACTTCACATGGTTCTTGCTATTATATCCAATATGAGGGAGTGTTAGTTGGAGATGTGACTCTTCAAGATCATTCAGAGCTTTCTATAGTGATCAGCAAAGAGTATCAGAATTTATAGATCGGAAGACGGTGTATTTCTGAAATGATACAGTTGGCCAAAGAGAAAAAAATGGTTAAGGTCTCTGCTCAAATTTATCCTTTTAATACTCAAAGTCAAAGAATGTTTTTGGCTTTGGGTTTTCAGAAAGTAGATGAAGAGTGGTATGAATATAAGTTGATTTAGGAAAGGTGTAGATAATTTTATGTATTAAAATAATAGTCCGTATTTTATACACTAAAGAATATTAAAGTGAGAATAAACTCATTATAAAATCTAATTGAAATAGGAGAATAAATTGCCTATCTTCTATGTCTGTAACCGCTTTTTTCTGCTATAATATCACTAGATAGAAATGTGGGAGTTTCAATCATGGTTACAAAACGATTTTTTAAAAATGTTATTGTTGCGATGGTCTCGGTTTTTATATCCTTGGCTTTTGTTCAAGGGGCTCAAGCTGAGCAAACGGGTCTCGATTACCAGAGTCTGAATCTACTGCCTTTTAATGGCAGTAAGCAGCTCGTTCTAGGTGATTTTGACCATTTAGGTCGGGCGACTTCGGCTCATATTCAGCTGCAGGACAAGGATGAGCCAAAGAAAAAAAGAGAACCACGTCTCAACTATAATCCGGTTGGTTGGCACAATTATAAGATTGCTTATGGAAACAAAGGGAAGAAGGCCTGGCTGTTCCATAGAGGGCATCTGATTGGTTATCAATTTAGTGGACTGACCAATGAAGGGAAAAATCTGGTTCCTCTAACTGCCTGGACCAATACGGGGAATTATAAAGGGACAGCATATAGCAATGTGGAAGGCATGCGCTACTACGAGAAACGGCTCGATAGCTGGTTGGCCACCCACCCCAATTATTGGTTAGATTATAAGGTGACGCCTGTCTATACGGGGGATGAATTGATTCCTCGGCAGGTGACCTTGCAATATGTAGGAATTGATCGAGATGGCAACCTTCTACCAATCAATTTAAGTAGCCCCAAAGAGTCAGTAGATGCTTATGGGATCACCACCGTTACCTTGGATAATTATTCCAAGAATGCGACCATTGACTATCTGAAGGGAACCGCGACTCCATCTTTAGTGCCGACGGAACCAAGTAGTCAACCACAACCAGCCAGTCCTTCTGTAGAGACGCAACCAAGTCAAGTCCCTCAACCGAGTCAGCCAGCAGTGCCTGCACAGCCAGTTCAACCTGAAGAACCTACAGAGCCAACTCGTCAACTGGCTCCAGTTGTTTATGTGGCCAGAAATGGTAGTGCTGATGTTTATTGGTACTCTTTGGATAGTATGCCTCGCAATACCAATTTTTCTAAGGTGGTTCAGATGTCAGAAGAGCAAGCGCTCAGTCTTGGGAAGCGGCATACAAGTAAGGAATGAGGATCAGTCATTTAGATGATGAGAAAGCCCCCAAATGGTGGGCTTTTTGTGTGGCATTACAATCTTAAAAAGTTAGAGGTCTAATATTCTCTCAAGATCTTGCAAACGTTTTTATAAAGTAGTATACTAGAAATAGTTTATGGAATCGTTTGCATAAAACGGTAAATGATGAACAGAGAGAAAAGTAGGAGACGAGACAGATGGAATTAACAGCGATTTACCACCGGCCTGAATCGGAGTATGCCTATCTTTATAAGGATGGCCAGCTCAACATTCGCATCCGCACCAAGAAAGAAGATATCAAACGGATTGTCTTGCACTATGGGGATCCTTTTATTTTTATAGAGGATCTATATGAGGCGACCAAGGAAATGGACAAGGTGACGACCGACGACCTCTTTGATTATTGGCAAGTGTCGGTATCTGTCCGCCATGCCCGGATCCAGTATCTCTTTGAATTAGAGGACACAGCGGGAGAGAAGATCTTGTACGGAGACCGGGGTGTGGCAGCCTACAACAAGGAGAACCTGGACTTCGTCATGAACGGTTTTAAGCTTCCTTTTATCCATGAGATTGATGGGTGTGCTGTACCGGACTGGGTGGCGCAGACGGTTTGGTATCAGATTTTTCCTGAGCGCTTTGCCAATGGGAATCCAGCCATTTCACCAGAAGGTGTTCGTCCTTGGGATGCCTCTATTGCTCCTCAAGTATTGGATTTCTTTGGTGGTGATTTGCAAGGGATCATCGATCATCTGGACTACTTGCAGGAGTTAGGAATTACAGGGCTCTACCTTTGCCCGATTTTTGAATCTCCAAGCAACCACAAATACGATACCATTGATTATTTTGAAAT
>JAWGXY010000125.1:0-5076 GCA_032572035.1 Streptococcus parasanguinis | reverse complement strand
TTTTGGTGTGCATTAGATTCCTTAGCAACAGCGAAACGAGTACCAACCTGAACAGCTTCTGCTCCAAGCATAAGAACAGCAGCCATACCACGTCCATCTGCAACACCACCAGCACCAATAACTGGGATAGATACCGCATCCGCAACCTGGCGAACAAGTGCCATGGTTGTCAATTTACCAATGTGACCACCAGCTTCCATACCTTCTGCGACAACAGCATCAGCTCCAAGTTTTTCCATACGTTTAGCAAGTGCTACCGATGGAATAACTGGGATTACTGTAATTCCAGCTTCGTGGAAACGCTCCATATATTTACCTGGGTTTCCGGCACCTGTTGTAACAACCTTAACACCCTCTTCGATAACGAGGTCGACGATGTCATCTGCAAATGGTGACAAAAGCATGATATTAACACCGAATGGTTTGTCAGTGATTTGTTTTACTCTATCAATATTAGCTTTTACCACTTCTTTAGGGGCATTACCACCACCAATAATTCCGAGTCCACCAGCATTTGAAACGGCTCCAGCCAAGTCTCCATCAGCAACCCAGGCCATACCACCTTGGAAGATTGGATATTTAATATTCAATAGTTCAGTAATTCGTGTTTGCATTATACCTACCTCTTTTTTCGCTTAAGTAATAGTTTGAGTTTAAAAGATTGTTTCTTTGAGCCTCAAACTATTACCTAAACAAGAGAGAATATCTTTCGATACTCTCATCTATCATTATTTTGTTTTTTCTTCTACGTAAGCGACAAGGTCACCAACTGTAGACAATCCTTCTTCAGTTTCGATTTGGATGTCAAAAGCATCTTCAATTTCAGAGATAACTTGGAACAAATCCAATGAATCTGCTTCTAAATCTTCGAATGTAGATTCAAGAGTTACTTCTGATGGTTCTTTACCAAGTTCTTCAACGATAATTTCTTGTACTTTTTCAAATACTGCCATGATAGGCCTCCTTAAAAAATAATATATAAATTTTTAAAATGTGTTTCCACATGTTTAACTAGATTGTAACAAGAAGTGTGCCCCATGTCAAACCTCCACCGAATCCTGTCAGAAGAATTTTTTGACTTCCATCCATCTTGATTCGATGATTCTCGACACACTCCGATAATAGAATGGGGATACTAGCAGCACTAGTGTTCCCATATTCCATCATATTTGCTGGGATTTTCTCTCTAGAGACACCCAGTTTTTTTGACATCTTATCTAACATTCGGTCATTCGCCTGGTGTAAGAGAAAATAGTCAATCTCTTCTGCTTCCATAGAGGCGTCTGCTATCATTTTTTGAATACTTTTCGTGACATCACGAATGGCAAAATCAAAAACTGCCCTTCCGTCCATTGTCAGATATTTTCGATCAGAAACTTCATCTGAATAAGGAGAAGACAGACCCAGATAGCATGACTCAAGGCTAGCCCCTCGGCTACCATCCGTAAAAAGATTTTCAGCCAAAAACGATTTTTGATCGCTCGCTTCAAGCAAGACACCACCAGCCCCATCTCCAAAAAGGACTGAAGTGGAACGGTCTGACCAGTCTAATACTTTTGAAAGCGTCTCACTACCGATCACAATTCCTCGCCGGTACATACCTGAAGAAATGTATTTTTCAGCAGTGGCTAATGCAAATACAAATCCGCTACATGCTGCAGTCAGATCAAAGGCAAAAGCTCGAGAAGCTCCAATATTAGCTTGTACCCGGGCTGCAGTTGATGGCATTAAGCTGTCTGGAGTAATCGTAGCAACAACGATGAAATCAATTTCCTCAGCATCTAAGTTTGCTTTTGCTAATAATCTTTGTGCAACAATTGTTGCTAGATCACTTGTCGTCTCATCTTTTGAAATGTGACGCCGAAGGATACCTGTCCGACTACTGATCCATTCATCACTTGTATCCATGATCTCAGCCAAATCATCATTTGATACGACTTGGTCAGGTGCATAATGAGCAACTTGACTAATTTTAGCAAAGACCATTATTTAATTTCCTCCAAGAAACGATACAGATTTTGCAATCCTTTTTGCATCACTTTCTTCTCTTCGGGACTCATATCTCCAATAATCTGGTTGACCATCCGTTTATGGAATTGCTGATGAAGACGATAAAGTAGACGACCGTTCTTCGTTAAACTCAAGTGTACAACCCGGCGATCAACTTCCGATCTTCTTCTTTCGATATACCCTTTGCGCTCAAGATTATTCAAACTTGTCGTGACAGTCCCCAAAGTCACCATCAACTCCCGTGAAATATCACTCGGGGTTGCATTCGGTGTCGAACCAATCACATCGATCGTATGCATTTCTTTAATAGAAACATCTTTGAATCGACTTGCTCTTAGGCTCGACTCCTCAATAACCAAAACATTATTAAAGATGGATGTTAAATAGTCGTTAACTAATTGGTAATTCAAAACTCCACCTCCTAATTTTACTTTGATAGTCAAATTTTATCAAAAATGAAAATAATTTGCAAGCATTTTTTCACAAAACATAGAAAAATTACAAATTTATTTTCCTTTAAATTGTGGCCGACGTTTCTCAGAGTAGGCAATAACCCCTTCCTTGAAATCTTCTGTAAATGCTAGTTTCTTTTGCAAATCCAATTCAAGACCCGCATATTGGTCCCATTCTTTCAAGAATGCTTCCCAAACCATTTCTTTCATGGCAGCATAAGAATTTGAAGATCCTCTTCTTAATTTTTTAAGCAATTGCTCAACTGTTTTATCGAGTCTTTCAGATTCACAAACACGATAAGCTAGGCCATAATCAAATGCCTTTTCAGCAGTCAAGGCTTCACCCGTCATTACTAAATGAGTAGCCCGAGACATGCCAATGGCTTTTCCTAACAAGAATAACCCACCCGCATCCGGTGCTAAACCAACCCCAACAAAGGCTTGGATAAATTTAGTACGATCACTAATAATACAAAAATCAACAGCTACTGCAATGTTAGCAGCTGCTCCAGCAACCGCTCCATCTGCCACCATAATAACCGGTTTTGGCAATTGCTTGATTTTCTTTGAAATCGTATTAACTAATTCGGCAATTAAAACAAGAGACTCGATGTCATCCGCATCGACTGCGCGTTTCATTTCGCTCAAATCTCCACCAACTGAAAAGATTTTCCCTTCTGCTGATAGAATAATGAATTTTACTTCCTCATTTTTTTCTGCATCTTCCAGGGCAGCTAAAATTTCCTGACACATTGGAATGTTAAAACCATTGGATACTTCAGGACGATTTAAAGAGATTGTCGCGAGGTCGTTTTCGACAGAATACAAAATTGTTTCAAACATCACTGACTCCTTTTGTTTAAATATAAAATATTTTGATATTAAAACTTTTGAATTATAACATATCATACCACAAAAAAGTAAAATAGTAAAATATATCTATAAGATGTAACAAAATTGTAAAATTTGAATAATTACAATTTCTCTCCTCTACAGAATCAATTATTTTATGCCCTATCTGTAAATACATTGTATCAATAACTGAACTTTGGTATAATGTATTAATGAAACTATTAAGGAGAAAATATGAAAGTAACTAAATTCGGTGGAAGTTCTCTAGCATCAGCTTCTCAATTAAAAAAAGTACTTGATATCATTAAAGATGATCCAGAAAGAAGATTTGTAGTTGTATCAGCTCCAGGCAAACGCAACGCTGAAGATACAAAAGTAACAGACGCTCTGATCCGGTATTATAAAGAATTTACTTCAGATAAGGATGTCACACAAACACAACAGTGGATTATTGAACGTTATCGTGCCATTACAGAAGAATTGGGTCTCAAAGAGTCTATTATTCAGGAAATTGCTGAAGATATCTATGATTTAACAAATTTACCTAAAAAAGGGAATCCATTCACATACGATGCATTCCTAGCAGCAGGCGAAAATAACAATGCTAAACTCATTGCTGCCTATTTCAATCAAAATGGATTAGAAGCAAGATATATCCATCCAAAAGAAGCAGGAATTACGGTCACAGCTGAACCTTCCAACGCTCGTATTTTACCATCTAGTTACGATAAAATTGAAGAACTAAAAGATTCAAGTGAAGTGATTGTCATTCCAGGATTCTTTGGTGTTACTCAAGATGGCGACATTTGTACATTTTCTCGTGGAGGATCTGATATTACAGGATCGATTATTGCAGCAGGTGTAAAAGCAGACTTATACGAAAACTTTACAGACGTAAATGGTATTTTTGCAGCACATCCAGGTATCATTAAACACCCACATTCTATTCCTGAATTAACCTACAAAGAAATGCGTGAATTAGCCTATGCTGGTTTTTCAGTCTTGCATGATGAAGCTCTCGTTCCAGCTTACAGAGGTAAAATTCCATTAGTCATTAAAAATACTAATAATCCAGACCACCCTGGAACCCGCATCGTTTTGGAACATTCAAATGATCATGTGACTGTTGTAGGGATTGCAGGTGATTCAGGATTCGTTAGTATTAACACTACAAAATACCTAATGAACCGAGAAGTCGGTTTCGGTCGAAAAGTCCTTCAAATTTTAGAAGATCTCAATATCAGTTGGGAACATATGCCAACAGGAATTGATGACTTGTCTATCATTTTGCGTTCACGTGAACTGACTCCGATCAAAGAACAAGAAATTCTGAAACAATTAACACAAAAGCTCGAAGTTGACACAGCCGAAATTGAACATGATCTTTCCATCATCATGATTGTTGGTGAGAAAATGAAGAGTCAGGTAGGGGTTACCGCCACTGCAGCCAAAGCACTATCAGAAAATGAAGTAAATATTCAAATGATCTCTCAAGGTTCTAGTGAAGTTTCCATTATGTTCGTTGTAAGTAAAGATCAAGAAGAAAAAGCAATTAAAGCCTTATATCAAGCATTTTTCCCAAATAACTAAATAGAGAAAAGCTCCGTTAACTAAACGGAGCTTTAATTAACATTAAAATGAAAAGTAAAAAAAAGAGATCAATTTGTACTGACCCCAAAAAGTTAGACAATGAATTTACACAAAGGATTTAGTTCTGTATTGCACAGGACTGAGTCCTTTTAGTTTGACCTTAATTCGTTTA
>JAWGXY010000124.1:0-5086 GCA_032572035.1 Streptococcus parasanguinis | reverse complement strand
AAAAGCTGATGAAATCAGCGTAGTAGAGCCCACTCAACCACTGCGTCTTGCTCGACAATCCAAAAACAATTAAGAGGCTAGGACTTTTGTCCCAGCCTCTCTTTATTTTACAGATGATACAAATCTTCTACAATGGCGGCTACTTTTTTAATATCTCCCAACATCCCCCGCATTTCAAAATCGGCTAACATAGGGAAACCAAAGCGTTGGCTGTATTGCTTAGCGGTTAAACAATATTGATTGTTAAAATTCCGATTGCCTGATCCAACCACTCCTAAGCACTTGCTGGCGTTGCCTCCGTAAGCAATAAAATCTGCGACATCTGTCGTCAAAATTTCCACATCGCCATTGTCAACACCATTTCCACCCTCCAAATAGGTTGGCAAAAAAGTAATAAAAGGATTGGTCATTTCAAAGAAGGGCTGGCCCTCTTTGACCAGGTCTTTCACATGCACTTTCTCGATTTCAAGTCCGGGATGGGCTTCCAGCAAATAGTCACTTAAACGGCGAACAAAACTCTCTGTATTCCCACTCAGACTAATATACACAAAGGATACTTTCATCTTTTTTCTCCAATCAAGAAGCTCTCTTATCCTCTAAGAGAGCTCCATTCACACTCATCTATTATGCCCTAGCTTGAGCTTTTCTCAAGCGCAAGGTTTTATACAAAATAATTCCAAAGAAGAGAAGGGATAAAGCAGTCATATATAACAAAGCAACAAATGTTGCGAAAGAATACCGTTTAAAAAGATCTGGATTTGAAAAAGTAGCTAATAATGGACTTTCTGTAAAATAACGATAACAGGAGTATACTTGACTCAACACAATCTGTCCCATATAAGTATAATGGGCTGTTAACAGATCCTCCTTCATAAAGACAAAGTAGAAAGTTGCGAGCAAGGCGATAATAATCAGAGAAACAAATAAAAAGGTTAGTGGAGACTGATTGAGTTGCCCCAATTTATCTTGGTAGAGTACATAGTTAGCCTTATCTTGAGCGTTTGTTAACTCCATTGCTTTCTCGATATCATCGGTCAATTCAGCACTCTTTGGACCTCCGAAAATAGGGATGGCCCATGTTAGGGTTCCAACCGTAGAGAAAAATAACAGGATGTAAAGATAGATAGGTTTCTTTTTCATACAAACTCCTTTTCATTTCTTACACCCTATTATATCGCGATACAGATAGAAAGGCAAGCGCCTCAAAACCGTGGAAGCACTTGCCTGATCACTGATACGTTCAAATGAAATTCATTTGGAAAAGTAATGTGTGCAAAAGATGAAAAAGCCATCGCAACTGTATCATTGGAATGATTAGAGATATAACGGAGTCCTATAAACTTTCATTCGAACACCACCAGTATATCTCATTTCTTTCTTCTTGTGTCATCTATTTCTATTCTGCTTCATTTCGACACGATTTGGTCTATAAAAGCCATTTCCTCTCCTTATCCAAAAACTATTCTGTTCTATTTCTCAACTATTTGGTCATCACTCCATCAAAAAAGCCAGAAGAACTTGCCTTCTGACTTTCTTTATTTAGATGAATGAACGACAGAAATAAGAATTAATCTTCTTTTTTCTTGCGTGCAAGACCCAATCCAAGCAATCCAGCCATCGCACCTGCAAGAACAGCTGCAGTTGAGCTTTCTGTACCTGTATTTGGAAGCGTAGGTGTTTGTGGTTGCGCAGGTT
The DNA here is from genome assembly GCA_032572035.1 of Streptococcus parasanguinis. Classification (GTDB taxonomy): domain Bacteria; phylum Bacillota; class Bacilli; order Lactobacillales; family Streptococcaceae; genus Streptococcus; species Streptococcus parasanguinis_AB. The sequence continues at coordinate 3,391 of JAWGXY010000124.1, read as the reverse complement.
GTACAGGCTGTTCCGGAACTTCAGGAGTTGGTTCGGTTGGAACCTCTGGAGTTGGTGGAACGATTGGTGTAGGTGGAACAATTGGTGTAGGTGGGTTGTATGGAGTTGGTGGAGTTGGAGGAACTGGTGTTGGTGGGGTTGGAATATCTGTTTCCGTTACCACTTTATTCTTATGCCATTTCACTTCAGCTTCCGGTTTCACCGGATTCGTATTTGGAACGACTTCAGGAGTTGGTGGGGTTGGAGCTTTTGGTGGAGTTGGAGCTTTTGGTTCCTCCACATCGACCGTAATCACAGTGTAGTTAGGTGCTGTTGGCGGAGTTGGTGATTTAGGTTCTTCAGGTTTACTTGGCTCTGCTGGCACTTCCACAACTGTTGGTGTTGGTGGAGTTGGAGCCTTTGGTTCTGTTGGTTTTGTTGGCTCTTTCGGTTCTTCTCCTGGCTCTTTAGGAAGACCTACATTTGAGTTGATGGCAAACCAGTAAACCGTTGGTTGACCAGCCGCATTGGCACCATTAGCCGTAAAGACTAAGTGTCCATCTGACATCTTCAAGCCTGCTCCACCATAATAGAGGTATGGAGAAGATGGATTATCCCAACCTTCAAGAGTTGTTGAAGATTCACCGTTAAAGACAGAGCCATGTTCAATATATTGGTTATCTTTAAAGGAAGTCACTTCTTTAGTAGCAGCATCATAAGAAACACTTGAGTTTGGAATTGGAATAAATTTATTATTTCCAACATTTACAGACTCTTGGTGTTCCACGTTTTCAAATTTCTTCTTAGGTGTGAACGTAATTTGACCTGTAGTTGCATCTACTTTGTATGATCCGATAACATCATCCTTACCTTCAAAGGTAAATTCTTCTGTACCAATAGAATGAACACTTCCTGAACCCGAAGCATTTACAGTTAACGCATCCGTTACTTCTTCCTTCTCAGGTGTCGTACCAGGAACCCATTTACCTGTGTCATCTTTAACATAACCATATTTCTGAGTCACAATTTTGAGAGGGTTGTCTGCTGAAATGGAAACAGTTGCAGTACCAAAGTCTGCTTTTCCTGTTTTAACCTTCACTTCATTGTTTTCAATGCTCATGGATGAACCATCTGCATATGGATCCCAAGTTCCACGAACAGTGTTGCCATCTTTATCTTTGGCTTCTACTGTAAGGGCACGAGGTTTGTCTCCACTATCGACATAGGAAGCACCTGTCCAGTGGTTGAGCGAGTTCAAAGCGACAATGGCATTGCGTTGAGTCAAATCAAATTTATTGCCATCACCATCATAGAATTCAACATCGACAGCAACCTTAACAGGTTTGTCTTTATCTGTTGAAGCACCCACTGTCATGGTTACCGTTGGATCTGCGTTGACTGCTGCAATCCCTTTGCCATCATTTGATGGAAGACTTAAAATCTCATAACGGTAAATCACACGTTTGATTGGATGCATATCCGTATTTTCACGCATGCTAGACTGATTCAAGTTATCATAAGTAACGACAAATTTATCGCCTTCCTTCACTTGAATGTACTCAGTTTCATTATTGGCCCAAGGACTAGCCGCTACAATATCTGAAGCTTCCAATTTATTGGAATCATATTGATGGACATTGCTTGTATTTAAACGAGCTTGAGCATCACGAGTTAGATAAGTGCTGATGCCGTCAATGGTGTGAGTTGCACCACCTTCACGTTGGAAGGTCAAATCTTGAACAGTTGAAACATTTTTAAGGTCAGCATACGCATTGTCTGTCATATATTTGTCGTATGCTTGTTTCGCGTCCGTATATTGTTTTTTGGCAACTTCGTATTCAGCTAATTTCTTTTGATAAGCAATATAATCATTTTCGTACTGTGCTTTTTCAACATTGTACTTTTTAAGATCAGCTTCGTATTGAGCCTTGGCAGCATCTTCTTCTGCCTTCTTCGCTACCAATTGATTATAAGCTGCTTTATCTTTATCGTACTGAGCTTTCTTAGCTTGGTACTCTTGTAAATCTTTATCGTATTGTGCTTTAGCTGCATTATAAACAGCCATTTCTGCATCATACTTAGCTTTGGCTTCTGCATTAACCTTATCCGCCGCTGCTTTTTCTGCTACTTTAGCATCATAAGCTGCCTTTTTAGCATTGTACTCTTCTAAAGCTTTATCATAAGCTGCCTTTTGCTGATTGTACTCTGCTACTTTCTTTTGATAATCTGCTTCTGCTTCCGCATTTCTCTTTTCAATCAATGTGATTTCTTGAGATTTTGCTTCATACTCAGCTTTGGCCTTTTTGTAGTTTTCAACGACTGTGTTGATTTCAGCTGTTTGAGCTTTATTATCTGCTTCTGCTGCTGCGATAGATGGTTGGACTTTTTCAGCTTCTTCTGTAACGGTCACACCTTCTGTAGCTGCATCAGTTATTGCTTTTTCAAGTTCTGGTGATTCTACATAAGTAGTCGTAACTGTTTTATTTCCTTCTGTAACAGTTGTAGATGTCAACTTAGAACTTGTTGCAACAGCTGCATCACTTGTTGTTGTCTCTGTAGTGGTTGCTTCAGTTGCAGGCGTTGTTGCCTCATCCGCTTTCACTTCTGCTCCGTAGGTATTAACAGTAGCCAATCCAGCGATGGCCAATGATACAACACCGACTGACAACTTACGAATTGAAAATTTTTCCTGCTTCGAAACATGTTCACGATAGCTTTTCATTTTCAAAACTCTCCTTTTTGTTTATGTTTAAAAAAATCTCACTGTAGAGGCAAAAATATGCTACTGCCAGTTAACTCTATTGTAGCACAATCAACCATTTTTAAATATTTGTCTATTTAATTTTTTATTTTACTTTAAAGATATAATAACTTGAAATACCAAAGCTTCCGGACCTTCCTCATCCTTTCGTTGAAAATATATGTAAGCACCTGTAAAAAAATCCTTTATTTTCAAGGATTTTTACCCCAGTTTATCTTTTTATAAATTTCACCAGAAGGATTTTTTAGGGGAAGTATTTTTTTATACCTATATATTAGATTTGAAGATTGAAATAAAAAATTATGTAATTTTTTCCCTGCCGGATCGGAAAAATTCAAAAAAACAACACTGTTTACAGAAGTGTCCATTCTTTAAATTCCTTCCTTTTTCTTCCCAAATAACAAGAAATGAAAAAGACCAGGGTCCTAAGAACCTTGGTCTAATATCGGGTGATTAGTTTAAGTGCCAGATGTCTTCGTTGTACTGAGCGATCGTACGGTCAGATGAGAAGAATCCTGCTTTCGCAATGTTAACGATGACTTGATCCAACCATGCATCACGGTCTTCGTAGTCAGCCAACATGCGTTCTTTGGTGACAATGTAGTCTTCCAAGTCAAGAAGAGTCATGAACCAGTCTTTGTTGATCAATTC
>JAWGXY010000123.1:0-5170 GCA_032572035.1 Streptococcus parasanguinis | reverse complement strand
CCTGCAATGGACCGTGATGATGAACACTCAGCACACACTGACCGTCGTTACGCTTCACTTGACGATTCAGTGATTCCAGATGCTGAAAACTTGAAAGTTACTTTGGAACGTGCCCTTCCATTCTGGGAAGATAAAATCGCTCCAGCTCTTAAAGACGGTAAAAACGTATTTGTAGGAGCACACGGTAACTCAATCCGTGCCCTTGTAAAACACATCAAACAATTGTCAGACGACGAAATCATGGATGTGGAAATCCCTAACTTCCCACCATTGGTATTCGAATTTGACGAAAAATTGAACGTTGTAAAAGAATACTATCTTGGAAAGTAAGAAAGCAGGATTCGTTATCAATCATAGAAAGCTGACTTCGGTCAGCTTTTTTGCTTGTCTTCCTTAGATCCTAGCTGGTTTTGGGTTTTCAGGGTCTCCTAAAAATGTTATAATAGAGTGTTACTAAATTGGGTTCCATTAGCCCTGAAAGGAAAAGAAAATGACAAAATCATTCTACATCACAACCCCTATCTATTACCCATCTGGTAAATTGCATATTGGTTCAGCTTATACAACGATCGCCTGTGACGTCTTGGCGCGTTACAAACGTATGATGAACTACGATGTTTTCTACCTGACTGGTCTTGATGAGCACGGTCAAAAGATCCAGCAAAAAGCAGAAGAAGCTGGGATTACGCCGCAAGCTTATGTAGATGGGATGGCCGTTGGAGTGAAAGAACTCTGGCAATTACTCGATATCTCATATGATAAATTCATCCGTACGACAGACGATTACCATGAAAAAGTGGTGGCTCAGGTCTTTGAACGTTTGCTGGCGCAAGACGACATCTACCTGGGTGAGTACTCTGGCTGGTATTCAGTCTCTGATGAAGAGTTCTTTACAGAAAGCCAATTGGCTGAGGTATTCCGTGATGAGAATGGCAAGGTCATCGGTGGGGTAGCCCCATCAGGCCACGAAGTAGAATGGGTTTCTGAAGAATCTTACTTCCTTCGCCTCAGCAAATACCAAGACCGCTTGGTCGAATTTTTCAAATCCCAACCGGATTTCATCACGCCAGATGGCCGTCTCAATGAAATGTTGAAAAACTTCATCGAGCCAGGTTTGGAAGATTTGGCGGTATCTCGGACAACCTTTACTTGGGGAGTTCCAGTTCCATCTAATCCAAAACACGTGGTCTATGTATGGATCGATGCCCTTCTCAACTATGTGACGGCTCTTGGTTACGGTCAAGAAGATCATGAAAACTTTGACAAGTTCTGGAACGGAACCGTCTTCCACATGGTCGGAAAAGACATCCTTCGTTTCCACTCCATCTACTGGCCAATCCTTCTCATGATGTTGGATATCAAATTGCCAGAACGTTTGATTGCCCATGGTTGGTTTGTCATGAAAGACGGCAAGATGTCTAAGTCTAAAGGAAATGTCATCTACCCAGAAATGTTGGTGGAACGCTTCGGCTTGGATCCACTCCGTTACTACCTCATGCGCAGTTTGCCAGTTGGTTCAGACGGTACCTTCACACCAGAAGACTACGTGGCTCGTATCAATTATGAATTGGCCAATGACCTTGGAAACCTCCTTAACCGGACGGTCGCCATGATCAACAAATACTTTGGTGGTCAAGTTCCTGCCTATGTCGAAAATGTTACAGCATTTGATGCAGATTTGGCTAAGGTAGTTGAAGAAAATATCGCTGAATACCACAAACAAATGAACGTGGTTGATTACCCACGTGCTTTGGAAGCCGTATGGAACATCATCTCTCGGACCAACAAGTACATCGATGAGACTGCTCCTTGGGTCCTCGCCAAAGAAGATGGTGACAAGGAACAATTGGCAGCGGTCATGGCTCACTTGGCAGCTAGTCTTCGTGTCGTGGCTCACTTGATCCAACCATTCATGATGAACACCTCAAATGCCATCATGGAACAACTTGGCTTGGGCTTGGACTTCGATCTTGAAAACTTGACCCTAGCAGGTTTCCCTGAAAATATCACAGTGGTTGCCAAAGGAACTCCAATCTTCCCACGTCTCGACATGGAAGAAGAAATTGCCTACATCCAATCTCAAATGACTGCTGGAAAACCACAAGAAAAAGAATGGATTCCAGAAGAAGTGGAACTCAAGTCTGAAAAAGACGAGATCAAGTTTGAAGTCTTTGACAAGGTTGAAATCCGTGTAGCAGAAGTCAAAGAAGTGGAACGCGTCGAAGGATCAGACAAATTGCTTCGCTTCCGCCTAGATGCAGGAGATGGCGAAGACCGTCAAATCCTCTCAGGTATCGCTCAATTCTATCCAAATGAACAAGAATTGGTTGGCAAGAAACTCCAAATCGTGGCCAACCTCAAACCACGTAAGATGATGAAGAAATATGTCAGCCAAGGCATGATTCTTTCCGCAGAACACGGAGATCAATTAACAGTCTTAACCGTTGATCCATCTGTACCAAATGGAAGCATTATTGGTTAAACATATATAAAAAAGCACTCCCGCGGGAGTGCTTTTCTTGTATTGATATAGTTCCCATCATTGAATTTTACAAGAATAGAAGATGAGTCCTATTAGTAATGAATATTAATGGAGACTTCCGCAGTGAGAAAAGAGTCTGAAACATTTTCGTTTCAGACTCTCGGGAGATTTGAGACAGTGGGCTCAAATCTTAGATATGGAATCCCAAAGGGATTCGCTACCGTCCTTCCTCACCTAAGGAAAGTCTCTGAATATAGTCCCTATTCATCCGGCCGGTATTCTAGGATATCTCCTGGCTGGCAGTCGAGTTCTTTGCAGATGGCTTCAAGGGTGGTGAAGCGGATGGCTTTGGCCTTGCCGGTCTTGAGAATGGAGAGGTTAGCTGTCGTGATGCCGATTTTATCGGCTAGCTCATTGGATTTCATTTTCCGCTTGGCCAGCATGACATCTAGATTGACGATAATCATGGCACCCTCCTTAAATGGTTAGCTCATTTTCTTCAGCAATCTCAATACCTCTCTCTAAAATCTTGCCAGAGACCCAGACGATTGGAACGGCAAGGAGAAGCCCTGTGTTAAAGGTAAATTGGAAAGTGAAGGGAAGGAGATAAGCATTTCCACTGGTTTCAAGTGTGCCAGACATAAAGGACAAGACCAAGAGAATCTTCCAAGCTCGGTTGCAAAGATCAATGTTGGAGTGAGAAAAGATCTTTTCTTGGTAGAGATTTTGGAGGAAGCTGCGAATGGTGATGAGAAGGTAAATATAGATAGCGCTTGAGGCTAGTGGGAAAAGCAACTGCCAGAGAGGTTGCGGATGTTTGGGGAAGAGCTGGATGCCATTCGCATCAAAGGACAAGCGACCTGATTGAATGAGATCTTTGAAAAGGCCCATGCGGGAAAGCAGATGGACGACCAATGCAGCCACGGTCATAAAGCCACAGAAGTAAATGAAAGCCGTTAAGACTTCAATGACATTTTTTAAGGTTTTTGAGTTTTTCATCGCAAGCCTCCTTGAAGTTTATTTATTTTTCACTTATAGTATACTCCTTATAAAAAAATTAGTCAATAAAAAAGTATCGAAAAACGATAAAAAAATAATGATAAACAAAATATTATTTTTGAGAAACAGGTATTCTCTGCTAAAACTAGTCGGTTTAAGCCGGGGAAACCACTACATAGAGGGGAATTTTACTATACTTTCGATTTAGGGTATACTAGTGTAAAGATCTTATTCCATGGAGGTAGTAAAATGAATCTAAAATGGAAGAAAAAATACCTGGGGCCGATTCTGGGACTGGTCGGAGCAGCTGTTCTGATCGGTGGAGTCTATCTCTACTCTAGTTCCAACATACAACCAGACCATCAAAAGGAATTTAACCAGACCAGCAAGAAGGTCAGCAAGCCAAAAGAAAAAGCCATTGACTTGAGTGGCGATTATGTCTCCAATGAACGGGATGAAGCTAAAATCGAGAAAAAAGGCAAGGCCTGGAAGATCGATTACCAAACGGCTGACGGCAAGGTAGCTGCTGAATTTAGCACGGATTGGAAGGTCGAAGGGTCTAACAAGGTTTCGACAGGCAAGATGAAAAAGTCCGATGGCAATACCGATTTTACAGTCACTGTTCGCGTCTTCAAATATAAGAAGGATAAGAAGCCTTTGATTACGGTCACCATGTCTGATAAAAATCCCGACCACGAGATGGTCTTTGCCAACCGGGAGGATTTTTTCAAATCGACAGATCCAAATGATGTTGTCCTTGATGGCAATCTTTCACCGTTTGAAGGTGCCTATTCCAATGATGCCTATGAAAAGGAAATCGCCGATTCCGGCTTTAAACTTTATGGCTATACTCCAGAAGAGTATTACCAAAACAAGACAAACGCCTTTCCAAGCATTGTAAATGGTGAGACTGGCTGGACTTTCTGGAGCGGAGGCACTCGGGCAAGTTACCTGCTCAATAAAGAAAAAGAGCCTAAGAAACAAAAAGGCTATTATGAAGTTTATTTCACTGGGGCAAATGCGACTGCGATCCAAGGGCAAGAGCAAATCTTGTACTTAATCCCAGCAGGTGTGACAGGTCCTGATGGAGTGGCTTCCCAAGAACGTCGGATTCTCTTTGGGGATGTGGCCTTTCGGGATTACCATCTAGAGTGGTGGAAAGCCTACCCGCAACCGAAAAAAGAGAAAGACTTGGATATTGCGGCTATTAACGGAGGCGACTTCTCTAGCTTAGCTGGAACTTGGCGCAATGGCAAGGGGGCTGAGATCGTCATCCAAGCAGACGGAAAAGTCAAGGGCCAAGGCAGCCTCAAGGCCGTTGCGGACTCAGATAAGAAGAGCAAGATCCCTTATGTTGAACTGAAGATGGGTGAGACCGGTGCGGCGATTGGACTGCTGAAAATTGGCTTCCAAAATCCAGATGGAGACCAGTCTGACACCAGCAAGGCCCGTCTGGTGGTGACTCAATCTGCAGGAAACTACCCAGCTGATCAATATTTCTATCGTCAATAAAAGAGAGTGGGACAGAAATCGGTCATTCGTTAGAATTCGATTTCGTCGTCCCACCTCCGCACAGTTGAGTAGGGCTGTAAAGCTGATGAAATCAGCGTAGTAGAGCCCACTCAACCACTGCGTCTTGCTCGACAATCCAAAAACAATTGAGAGGCTAGGACTTTTGTCCCAGCCTCT
>JAWGXY010000122.1:0-5193 GCA_032572035.1 Streptococcus parasanguinis | reverse complement strand
TGTAAAAGAGGTCATAGACATTTGTCTGGGCCTCTTTTTCGGGCCTAGAAATTGTCTTCCTCTCTTGAAAATGGTATTCTAATGGAAGAAAATAAGGGGGAGTTATGAGTAAAAAAGCTGTCGTGTTTTCAGCGGATCTATCTTATATGGAAAAGTTGGAAACCGCTATGAAGTCACTGTGTGCCTATCAGGACCAGTTAAAAATTTATGTCTTAAATGAAGATCTACCAACAGAGTGGTTTACTATCATGAATCAGCGCTTGCGCCAGTTGGATTCAGAAGTGATCAATTGTCGGATGTCTCCTGAGCAATTCCAATCCTTCTCGCTTCCAAGCGACCATATTCACTATGCGACCTATTTCCGTTACGCTATTCCAGAGTTTGTGGAGGAAGAACGGATCCTCTATCTGGATTGTGACATGATCTTTACACAGGATTTATCGCCTTTGTTTGATATTGATCTAAAAGGTTATGGACTGGGGGCAGTGGTCGATAAGCCAACGACGACAGATGGTTTTAATGCTGGGCTTTTGGTGATTGATAAGACTTGGTGGCAAGAGCACCAAGTGACAGAGGCTCTTTTTGATCTCACTCGTGAACACCATCAACAGGTCTATGGAGATCAGGGAATTTTGAATTTGTATTTCAAAGATGCGTGGTATCCATTACCTTGGACCTATAATTTACAAGTAGGGTCTGATAAGGATCAATACCTCTATGGAGATCTAGACTGGTATGATGCCTTTCAAGGGATTCCGGCGGTCATTCACTACACCTCTCATAATAAACCATGGACCTCCAAACGCTTCAATCGTTTTCGGGAACAATGGTGGTTTTACTATGCCCTCTCTTGGGAGGAAATTTTGCTTCGAAAACCGATTTTGAAGCAAACCTATCAAGACCTAGTGGGAGAATTTTCTTATCATGCTGCCATATACACTAATACGGCAGATATCCACGAGTTGGAGACGTTGTTAAAAGAGCTGCCAGACGTAGCGATTCATGTTCTTGCCCATAGCCATTTTGGTTTTAATTTGGTGCAATTGGAACGCTACCCCAACCTCTTTCTTTATCCCTCTTTTGATCCCTTGACCAGTCGAAAGGTCCTAGAAAAATTGGATTTCTATTTGGATATCAATCCTTATGATGAGGTGGATCAGATGACGCAAAGGATCCATCAATTGGGCCTACCGATTTTCTCTTTTGAAGGAACAAATCATGTGGAGAATGGAGAGAATCAAGTGTTTGCGGATGACCAGGTGCAGGAGATGGTGGCAGCGATTCGCGATTATTTAAAGAGAAATGAGAAGAAGCATGGAAACAAATGAAGTAGTGAGTATCATCATTCCCATCTATAATGTAGAAGCTTATTTGAGACAATGTTTGGAAACGGTTATCCATCAGACTTACCCTCACCTTGAAATTATCCTGGTCAATGATGGTTCACCAGACCAGTCAGAAGAGATCTGTAAAGAATTTTTCAGGAAGGATGCACGCATCCGCTACGTTCGCCAAGAAAATGGGGGCTTATCTGCTGCTCGGAATACAGGGATTGAGCTAGCGACTGGGGATTACCTCACCTTTATTGATCCAGATGACTGGGTGACGGAGGACTATGTGGAAGTGCTCTATCGTCAACTTCAAAAGTATGATGCGGATGTTTCCGTAGCCAACTATAACCTCTATGATGACAGTAGTAGCAAATACTTGATCAAGGTAACAGACGACGATTATTCAGAGACCCTTTATGAGGGGAGAGAGATCATGGACCACGATGCCATCCAGGAGACCAGAGATATGGCCTGGGCTTGTGCCATGATGAAGCTCTATAAGCGTAGCTTATTTGAAGGGCTTCGTTTTCCAGTCGGAAAAAATGTCGAAGACAACTTTCTCATGTACAAGCTCTTCTTAAAAGCCCATCGGGTAGTTCATACGGAGAAATGTATTTATTGGTATCGTGTGGGCCGTGCAGATACTCTGTCCCAGGTTTGGACAGAAAAGCGAGTCGTCGATGAGATGGAAGCTAAGCAGGAGAAGTTGGCTCTACTGGGGATGTTGGGCTATGATTTGACTTGGCATCGCTATATCTACAAAACGCGCTTGAAACGGGCCCTTGAAAAATTAGAGGAAGCAGGCTTGCAAGGGACAGAAACCTATGAGCGCGTGGTGACCAACCTCCGTTTTATTGAAACGATGGACTAACCCCTTATTGATGAGAAAGGATCAGCATGTTCATTATTGCACCAGAGCAGACCAGAGAACTGGATCGTTTGCAAAAATACTTGGACAAACTTGGCCAGCCCTACCGGGTATTTGTGACCAATCTGGAAACAGATTTGGCCCAACAGACAGAGAGTCTTACGACCTTTTTTACCCAAAAAGATCCAGCATCAAAAGTTGGGAAACCTTTATTTTTCAATGATCTAGCGGTTCCAGAATTATGGGAATGTTGGACACTAGGGATCACGACCTATCTTTTTGATGGGGAGGAACGTCGTGCCAACGTGGTTTTGCGAGAGGATATCTTTTCGCGAACGGTTGACAGAGTGGAATGGTTTGGTCAGAGAGAGGAGATCGTATCCATTGATGTCTACAATCGCTATGGTTGGAGAAGCAAACGGAGTCTCCTTACGGAAACCGGTCAACCATATTTAGACATCTATTTGAACCGTCAGCAAGAAGAAGTCTTGCTTCACTTTGTCTCACAAGGAACCTTTTTGCTTCAATCTCCCAAGGGACGGGATCGCCTGTATGCCAATAAAGAAGAGATGCAAAGAACTGTCCTAGAACAACTCTTGCCGGATGATGAAGCTATCCTTTTGCTAGACAAGTCATTACTAGAGGTTGTGAAAAAGATACCAAAGGAAAGACTCGCCTACTGTGCACGTGATGCTCATGATCTAGACGAGATCAAAGAACAAGTCAGTCAGATTTTATTGGTAGAAGATGGTCTGTTGAGGGAGGAAAAAGACGGAATTACAGCCTTGTCAGGGCTGGTAGATGTGGAGCAGGAAAGTTTTCAACCAGAAGCCCTGGTCATGACGGCTTCTCAAGAGGTTGAAGGATTATCTAGCCTGGTCCATCAATTCCCACAAGTTACCTTTCACATTGCTGCTTTGACAGCCATGGGACCGAAATTAACAGACTTGGAGACTTGTTCTAATGTACACCTCTATCCAGGGATTTCGCTGGGAAATTATGAGAGTTTATTAGTTAGATGCTCTATTTATCTGGATTGTAATCAAGGAGAAGAAGTGTGGAGCAGTAGCCTTCATGCTCTTGAAAATGGACAAGTCTTGTTTGGTTTGAAGAGTACGGTGCATCAGGAAGCCTATAAAGAATTAAGCACGATTACCGATACAGTAGAAGAAATGAGAAATCAATTAGAAGCATTAGTCCAGCAGCCAGACACCATTAAAGCATTGTTAAGAGAGCAAGCACGAATCTTGAAATTGCCTGAAAAAGAAGTTTTGGAAGAGCTGTTTAAGCGATTAGAGGGAGGGACCGCATGACCATTTATACCTTTAATCTATTAGTGGGATTTGAACCCAATGGGGTCGATGTTGCACAAGCCTCTCGGGCAAAGATGCTCCGGGGACTAGGAGTGGCAGCGAAGTTTGTCTTTACCACTTGGCCCACTCCAGAAAAATTGGCCTATTACCTCTCATTGGGGCACCGGGATGAGGAACTGCTTTTTGCCCATGTAGCTTTTACGGATCAACAGACTACGGTCCCTCAAAAGACGGTGGGGGCCTTGCAAATGGATTTTCAACTGACGCGTCTGGATGTTGTTGAAAAAACGGAAAGAGCCATTCGCTACCAATTTGCGGATGGAAACGCCCTGACCTTTCATCTGGATCCCTATCATTCAAACTGTGTCCGCTATGTAGACTATCTTTTGGCTGGAAATAGAATCAAGCGAGAGTATTATGGAGCTTGTAAACTTGTCACCGAGTATTTTCAGTATGGTAGTGTTGTCAGACGGACCTATCACCATCAAGATGGGACTATCGCTTTTGAAGAATCGAGGTTAGGTGGAAGCTGGCTCTATAAACTGGGGTCTGAGATTTTAACCAACCATACAGAAGTGATGAGACGTTTTTTGTCGCAGCTGTCGCTAAAAGAAGAAGATTTGATTCTGCTTGACCGGGCTTCGCGCATGGATTTTGCCCGTCCTTTGTTGGAGAAACCTGCCCCTTCAAAGCTCGCCATGGTGTTTCATTCGGAGCATGAATTTGAAAATGGCCATCTCAACTATGAGTATTATTATGTGTTCAAGTATGCCAAACGCTTCGATTATTTCATCACAGCAACGGATCTTCAAAAAGAAGTCTTGGAGCAGACACTTGCTAAACAAGGATGCCAAGGAATTCCAATCTATAGCATTCCAGTAGGGCATCTAGAAGAATTGACGGAATCACTAGGAGACAGACCTCCCTTTAGTGTGCTCACAGCTTCCCGTTTGGATCCAAGAAAACGCATCGATTTGGCCATTCGAGTAGTGGCCCAAGCTCATGAACAACTCCCAACCCTTCAGTTTGATATTTATGGAAAGGGTGGAGAAGCGGACAACTTGTGCCACCTGATTCAGGAGCTTTCAGCACAAGATTATATTCACCTACGAGGTCATGCGGATCTTCAGCAGATCTATCCTTGCTACCAAGCCTACCTCACTACTTCTCAGTGGGAGACCTTTGGTTTGACTTTGATGGAGGCGGCTGGAGCAGGTTTGGCCTTGCTGGGCTTTGATGCTCGTTATGGCAATCCGACTTTTATAAAAGAGGGTGAAAATGGCTTTTTGGTACCTTATAGCGAGACAGTGCCAGAAGAACAATTGGTGAAAGAGTTGGCGGACAAGCTGGTCCAGCTCTTTGAAAGCGACCTTGCTCCATTTCACCAGGCTTCTTATGACTTGGCCTCTTCCTACCTCGCTTCTAACGTCCAGGAAGTCTGGAAAGAGACTCTAATGGAGATGGGGCAATTCGGCGGAAAAGAAATATAAAAAGAAGAATCTGTAGCGACAAAAAAGTCCTACAGATTTTTTCTAAGGCAAGCAAATTGGGCTAAATTATGGTAAAATAGAGGGTATTGAATAATCATCATTTCACGAAAGGAAGCAAGATGAAAATTACGCAAGAAGAGGTAACCCACGTTGCCAATCTTTCAAAATTGAAATTCTCTCCAGAAGAGACA
>JAWGXY010000121.1:0-5253 GCA_032572035.1 Streptococcus parasanguinis | reverse complement strand
GTTGGTCTAAAAATTTCTGTGAGGTCTTTTCAAATCCGTTGGCAATATCTCCTGCAATATGGAGATGTTGAATTTTTTTGTCCTTGAAAAGAGTGATCAGGGTCTCTAATTCTTCTTTACCGAAGTTGTTCGAATCAATATGTAAATCGGACATAAAAGCTACTATTGTCATGCTACCAGTCTAGCATAAGAGGATCTTTTTTTCTAACAATTAGGTTACAAATGAATGGAAAAATGTTGAAAATTAGCTGGCTTGGCAGTAGTCAACCAGCAGATCCAATATTGGAAGGTGGGCAAATAGTGAAGGTTATGATATAATAGACTAGATACATAGAAAGAGGTACTTATGGACATTTCAGAAATTCGTCAAAAAATTGACGCAAATCGTGAAAAATTAGCTTCTTTCAGGGGGTCTCTTTGACTTAGAGGCATTGGAAGAAGAAATTGCCATTTTAGAAAATAAAATGACAGAACCTGATTTTTGGGATGATAATATTGCTGCGCAAAAGACATCTCAAGAATTAAATGAACTCAAGCAGACCTATGAAAATTTCCATCAAATGGTGGATCTCTTTGATGAGTCAGAAATCTTACTGGACTTTTTGGCAGAAGACGATTCGGTCAAGGAAGAATTGATCGAGAAGTTGGAGGAGCTGGATAAACGTATGACCAGCTATGAGATGACCTTGCTATTGTCTGAACCCTATGACAATAATAATGCCATCCTAGAAATCCACCCAGGTTCAGGAGGAACAGAAGCTCAGGACTGGGGCGACATGCTTCTTCGGATGTATACTCGTTTTGGAAATGCCCACGGATTTAAAGTTGAAGTCTTGGACTATCAGGCTGGAGATGAGGCTGGAATCAAGTCTGTGACCCTATCCTTTGAAGGGCCACATGCATACGGTCTTCTGAAATCTGAAATGGGCGTTCACCGTTTGGTTCGGATCTCTCCATTTGACTCCGCTAAACGTCGTCATACCTCCTTTACATCTGTTGAGGTCATGCCCGAATTAGACGATACCATCGAAGTCGAAGTTCGTGATGATGATATCAAGATGGACACCTTCCGCTCTGGTGGAGCTGGTGGACAAAACGTCAACAAGGTCTCTACAGGGGTGCGCTTGACCCACATTCCGACAGGGATTGTAGTGGCGTCCACCGTGGATCGGACCCAATACGGGAACCGTGATCGTGCGATGAAGATGTTGCAAGCTAAACTCTACCAATTAGAGCAAGAGAAAAAAGCAGCAGAAGTGGATTCTCTAAAAGGGGATAAAAAAGAAATCACCTGGGGAAGTCAAATCCGCTCCTATGTTTTTACCCCTTATACCATGGTTAAGGACCACCGGACCAACTACGAAGTAGCGCAGGTGGACAAGGTGATGGATGGAGATATCGATGGCTTTATCGATGCCTACCTTAAATGGCGTCTCCAATAACCTCGAGGGAATCAACCAGAAAAGAATGAGAGGAATTTCATTACATGTCAATGATTGAAATGAAAGATGTTGTCAAAAAGTATGACAACGGGACGACGGCCCTTCGCGGGGTCTCTGTCCAAATTGAACCAGGAGAATTTGCCTACATCGTAGGACCTTCTGGTGCAGGGAAGTCGACCTTTATTCGACTTTTATACCGTGAAGTCAAACACGATAAAGGAAGTTTGAAAGTAGCTGATTTTGATTTGGATAAAATCAAAAAACGCGATATTCCTATGTTGCGACGCAATGTGGGAGTGGTCTTCCAAGATTATAAATTGCTTCCAAAGAAAACCGTTTATGAAAATATTGCCTACGCAATGCAAGTTATCGGTGAGCGCCGTCGCAATATTAAAAAGCGTGTTATGGAAGTTTTGGATCTTGTCGGATTGAAACACAAGGTCCGCTCATTCCCGAATGAATTGTCCGGTGGGGAGCAACAACGGATTGCGATTGCTCGTGCGATCGTCAACAATCCGAAAGTCTTGATTGCGGATGAGCCAACGGGGAACTTGGACCCAGATAATTCATGGGAAATCATGAATCTTTTGGAGCGGATTAATCTGCAAGGGACCACAGTATTGATGGCGACCCACAATAGCCAGATTGTAAATACTTTACGTCACCGTGTCATCGCGATTGAAAATGGTCGTGTAGTGCGTGATGAAGCGGAAGGAGAGTACGGATACGATGATTAGAAGATTTTTCCGACACTTAATCGAATCGCTTAAAAGCTTGAAACGAAATGGTTGGATGACGATTGCAGCGGTCAGCTCGGTTATGATTACCCTTAGCTTGGTTGCTATTTTCGCCTCAGTTATTGCCAATACCATCAAGCTTTCAGATGATATTCAAAACAGTGTGCGGGTTGTAGTATACATGCGCAAGGATATTCAAGATCAGAGCGAGCAGATTGAAAAAGACGGTCAAACCGTGACCAATGAAAACTACCATAAGGTCTACGATGCTCTGACAGCCATGAAGCATGTTGACAAGGTTGATTTTTCTAGCAAGGAAGAGCAGTATGATAAACTGATCAAAACGGCTGGGAACAACTGGAAGATTTTTGATGGAGATGCCAATCCTCTCTATGATGCTTATTATGTAGAGACAACAGCTCCTAAATATGTAAAGCAAGTTTCGGCTGATGCCAAAAAAATTGAAGGGGTCTCTGAAGTTAAAGATGGTGGGGTCGATACCCAACGCTTGTTCGCTCTTGGAACCTTCATCCGAAACTGGGGCTTGATTGGTGTAGCTTTATTGATCTTCATCGCAGTCTTCTTGATTTCGAATACCATTCGGATTACCATCATTTCACGTAGTCGTGAGATTAAGATTATGCGATTGGTAGGAGCAAAAAATGGCTATATTCGTGCACCATTCCTTTTAGAAGGTGCTTGGATCGGTCTTTTGGGAGCCTTGGTTCCTTCAGCTTTGGTCTTCTATGTGTATAATGTTGTCTATACATCTATGAACAATAACTTGGCAGATCAAAACTTGTATCTCTATAGTCCTCATCTCTTGGTACCGATCATGGTCGGTGGCCTCTTTGGATTAGGAATTTTGATTGGGGCGATTGGTTCTTCAATCTCCATGAGACGTTTTCTTAAGATATAATAAAAAAGCAAGTTCGCACTTGCTTTTTTTGTCTACTTTTATGAGGACAGGAAGGATGATAAGGACTCTTTAGGATTGTCTAAAGAAGGGATTGAACATCTTCTCGTGACCAATAGAAGTTTCAGGGCCATGACCGGGATAGACAGTGTAGGAAGATGGAAGGGTAAAGAGCTCTTCTCTGATACTGCTAAGTAACTGTGTCGCGTTCCCTGTCGGAAGATCGGTCCGTCCGATAGTTTCGCGAAAAAGGGCATCACCGGATAGAACCAGGTGATCCTCAGGAAAGACGATAGAGACTCCTCCTGCAGAGTGGCCTGGTGTCTCCAGAACATAAAAGTGGAAATCAGCTATTTGGTAATCAGAGCGAATGTCATAAAGGAAGTCGGCCTCCTTGCATACAACATCTTCTAAATCCGCATGACGATCCAAACCAGATAAATTATCGACAGGAGAAGACAACCAACTGGCTTCTGCTGGATGGACATAAACAGGTGGGAAATGATAGGTCTGACGAACCTTTTCAAGACTCATAATGTGATCATAATGCGTATGGGTTAAAAGAATTGCTACGATTGGTTTTCCGATGCGATCTATTTGTTTTTGAATAGTCGCCCAGTCGCTCCCTGGATCGACAAGAATGAGGGAGTGATCATTTTCAAGGTAGTAGGTGTTTTCATAAGCTATAGGATTAACAGTACGATAGATTTTCATAAGGACTCCTTTCTAGAATAGTGTATCAAATTGTAAGGAAAATAACAGGATTGAAGTCAGCCTGAAAGGAGAAAAAAATCTGCAGAGCTTGCTCAAACGTGATATAATTTTAAGTATTATGACAAGACAGAAACGGAAATATGCCATTGTGGATCTGGAAGCGACCAGTGCTGGAAGCAATGCTAAGATCATTCAGGTTGGGATTGTCATCATCGAAGATGGGAGGATTATGCAATCCTATGAGACGGATGTGAATCCCCATGAACGATTGGATGAGCATATCAAACAATTGACTGGCCTGACAGATGCTCGCTTGAAAAAAGCACCAGAGTTTGCACAAGTGGCAAAAGAAATTTTTGAATTAATAGAAGATGCCGTCTTTGTGGCCCATAATGTCAAATTTGATGCGAATTTATTAGCAGAAGCCCTCTTTTGGGAAGGATTTGAGCTAACGACTCCTCGGATTGATACGGTTGAATTGTCTCAAATTTTCTATCCGACTTTAGAACGCTACAATTTAGGAGCGCTTGCAGCTGAACTGGAAATTGAGTTGCACCATGCTCACTCCGCTTTAGCGGATGCTATGGCAACAGCCCAGCTGCTGTTGAAATTGAGAGAGAAAATTGCGAGCTTACCGAGAGGATTGATCGAAAAACTTCTTTCGATGGCAGATTGTTTGATTTATGAATCGCGACTCTTAATAGAAGATGCGCTTGAAGACAGTAGCCTTTTTTTACCAGCTCATTTAGTAGAAGTTCATGGTCTCTATCTGCGCAAGCCACAGCAGTTTTTAGAAAGTCGTCATTTGTCTGAACAGTTTGAACTCAATATGCAGCTGTTGGGAATGGAGGCTTATCCGGAACAAAGAGAATTTGTTGCCTATATCGAAGATAGTTTGCAACAGCCACTTCCGAGTTTTATTGAAGCGCCAACTGGTATTGGGAAGACATACGCTTATCTATTAACGCTTTTGGCGAAAACCTCTAAACGCATTCTTGTCAGTGTTCCCACTAAAATTCTTCAGGATCAAATTATGAAGAAGGAAGGAAAGACCATCCAAGATCTTTTCCAAATTCCCTTTCATAGCCTGAAAAGTCCCAAGGATTACATCCAACTCGATAAATTTTATGAGGCCTTACAGAGTGAGTCAGATAATGGGATGATTCGACGCTTTAAAATGCAACTCTTGGTTTGGCTGACGATGACAGAAACGGGAGAGTTTAGTGAAATTGGCCAACTCTATCGTCATCTTCATTTTGTAGCTGACATTTGCCACGATGGCCAATTGTCGAAACGATCACTTTTTTATCAGGAAGATTTTTGGCGTCTCGGCCAGGAAAAAGTGAAAACCAGCCGGGTAATTCTGACCAATCATGCCTATCTGTTAACTCGTCTAGAGGATGATAAGAGTCTACTTCAAGAATCTGTTCTGGTCGTGGATGAA
>JAWGXY010000120.1:0-5260 GCA_032572035.1 Streptococcus parasanguinis | reverse complement strand
ATCTTTTGATTCAACAACAGTTGCACCGTTGTCAGTCAAGATAGAATCGAAACGTGCTACCAAAGCGTTTTTAGCTTCTTCTTCAATGTTTGGACGAATAATATAAAGAATTTCGTATTTAGCCATTGATAATGTTCCTCCTTTTGGACTAATGACCCCCTGTCTTTGCAAGGGGTAAGTGAGGTTTACTCACAAGAAACTATTATACCAGACTTTGCGAACAAAGGCAAGAATTATCTTTAGGATTTAAAAAATGATTCTGGACGTCCCCTTCGAGAAAAAAGAAAGAAATGTCCTAAAAAATGACATTTTATAGAAGAAACTATTCCCACTCTTCCTCTCCTTTCCTTAAAGCTAACTGATATCAGTTAGCTTTAAGCTTGAGTCTTTATACTAGCCACAACAAATCTCAAGAAACGAGGAACGATTATGAATTATCTTATCATCCCCGCCTATCAACCGGATCTGAATCTTGTCAAACTGGTTCGCTTGGTTCACGCTAAGAGCGATCTCCACATCATCGTCATCGACGATGGGAGTGACGCTGACAAGAAAGTGATCTTTGACAAATTAGAGGGTCTTGCGACAGTTCTGACTCATGAGCACAACCAAGGAAAAGGACAAGCACTCAAGACTGCTTATGCCTACATCCTAGAAAGAGGCACCTATGGAAGCATTGTTACAGCTGATGCAGACGGTCAGCACAAAATTTGGGATATTTTCAGGGTTGTTAACCAATCTCAAGAGCATCCTGGAACACTTATTCTAGGAGCCCGCGCCTTCTCTGGAAAAGTTCCTTTGCGTTCTGCTTTCGGGAATAAATTGACCCGCTTCTTATTTAAGCAACAAACCGGAGTGGCGGTCAGCGATACCCAAACAGGCTTACGAGCTTTCACTACGAATCTCTTGCCTTTCATGCTTGAAGTTGATGGACAGCGTTATGAATATGAAATGAATGTGCTCCTCGCAGCAAGCAAGTCCTTCCCCATCGTGGAAGTTCCCATCGAGACGGTCTATATCAATGACAACGAAGGCTCCCACTTCCGACCTATTCGAGATGGCCTCATGATCTACAAGGACATGTTCAAATTTGCCCTCTCCTCTCTGAGTAGTTTTATCGTTGACTATCTGGTCTACGCCTTCTTCCTCTTCGTGATGATGGCCGTGCCCATCAGTCTACGTATTCTCCTAGCCAATGGGATCGCTCGTGTGACGAGTTCCATCTTTAACTACTCAACCAATAAGCACCTGGTCTTTAAGAACAAAGACAGTGTCGCTAAAACCGGAAGTGGCTACTTTGGCCTAGCCCTCGGCCTCTTTATTCTCGATACGCTCTTGATTCGACTCTTCTATACTGCTTTCGGGCTCAATCTCCTGATCAGTAAGATTGTCGTCGGCTTCCTCCTCTTTCTGGTCTCATGGGTGATCCAGAAAAAAGTGATCTTCAAAGAAAGGACTGCTCCCCACCATGAAATTCTTTAAAAAATCCTACACCTATGCTGCCTGCTTTTGCCTTCTTTTGACCAGCAGTTTTAGCTACTCGATTCTCAAGACCTTTGTCTTATCCGATGCCATCCAAACCGTAAAAGCTACGACTACGGACACCAAGGCAGCCAAAAAAGCAGCTGCATCGGCTACAACGACTGATACTAGCTATTCAGATGACAATATCCAGGTGAGCCTAACAGAAAAAACGATTGAAAATACCCAGGTTTACATTGCAGATATCACAGTCAGCTCATCTGACTACCTCAAAACAGCCTTTGCACAAAACACTTACGGAACCAACGTGACTGCTAAGACCTCTGTCACAGCTGCCAACAACAGTGCCATTCTAGCAGTGAATGGTGACTATTACGGAGCTAACAGTACAGGATATGTCATCCGAAATGGAGTGGTCTACCGCGATACCGTTCGGGAAGATTCAAGCAATGGTGACCTAGCCATTTACAAGGATGGATCCTTCAAAATTATCTATGAAGATGAGATCTCAGCGGATCAATTGGTCAAAGACGGGGTCGTCAATCTCCTCGCTTTCGGTCCTTCCTTAGTTGAAAATGGAGAAATTACCGTCGATACCAACTCAGAGGTCGGGCAATCTATGGCGTCTAATCCACGGACAGCGATTGGGATCATCGATGAAAACCACTACATTATCGTCGTGTCAGACGGACGGACTTCAGAAAGTGAAGGCCTGTCTCTCTACCAATTAGCAGAAGTGATGAAGTCTTATGGCGTTAAAACAGCCTACAACCTGGACGGGGGTGGATCTTCTACCCTTTACTTCAATGGCCAAGTTATTAATAAACCAACAACAAATGGTACTATTTCAGAAAGGGCGGTGAGTGACATTGTCTACATCGGTTACTAATCCTATTAAACAACGGTTGAAAAAAACGATTCTCTGGTATACCCTGATTTCAGCTTTCTTCTTTGTCGGAAGTCGCATCTACGAACACTTTAGTTTTGGCGAAACCTCTGCCTTCATGCACTACCTATTCTTGATTCCTTTGATCGGTGGCGCCCTACTAGTGCTTCTACAGTTGATGGTGAAAGGCTTCTCTCGCCTGAGCCTCAATCTTTGGAATTCAGGAGTGGCTACGCTCACAGCTGGGGCCCTCTACCGAGGGATTGTCAACCTCTCTGGTCGATCTACCACAATGGATCAACCCTATTATTACCTTGGAGTCGCCTTTCTAGCACTAGCTCTGATCAGCCTCTTCTTTGTCCGCAGTGTCTGGGTGGAGAAAACAGCCTAAGATCAAAAACGTCCGTTTCTCAAAAGAACGGACGTTTTTTAGGGTCAGTTAACGGATGAACGACTTAGCCTTCACGTTTTTTGCTGGCTACAAAGCCTGCTAAAGCTAGTGAGGTCATGCCAAAGAGGCTAAGGACGGTTGAAGCCAATTCTTCTTGACCTGTTTTTGGAAGACCGGTTGCTGGTGTAGCAACTACTTCCGCTTGACCACCTGTATGATAAGTGACAGCGACTGGTTTGTTTGTTGCCACTTCTTTTGTTTCGCTTGCAGCTGGTTGAGCTGGAGTTACTGGGCTTTCAGGTTGAGGAGTTGGGGTAGTTGGGGTAGCAGGAGTTACTGGAGCTACAGGATGAACTGGATTTACAGGACTTACTGGATCAACTGGCGCTGGCTGTGGTTGTGGAGTTGGTTGAGGTTGTGGTTGTGGTTGTGGTTCTGGAGTTGGTGTTGGTGTTGGTGTTTCTTCTTCCACTTTTTCCACAAAGGTCTTATTGCCCAAGATTGAAGCAGACAACTTCTTCCCTGCCTTATTCACATCTTCGATGTATTGGATAAAGACTTCAGTATCTGGATTAATCGCACCGATCAATTTTGTATCGCGGAAGACTGAGAAGCCATCTCCGCCACCATACAAGAAGTCGTTGATAATCGCCTTGTAGGTCTTGTTGCGATCAATTTCAGTTCCGTCTGCCTTGTAAGCTTTCACGACCTTATAAGGATTTTCTTCTGTTGCATCAGCTGGTTTTGTATAGGTGTACTTGATCCCTGCCATTTGCAAGAAGTAAAGCTCTTTCTCATCATATTGTTGGTCCAAAGCTTTGTAGATTTGGTCCCCAGTGATTTCTACTACTTGGAGGATATTTCCAAATGGTTGCACTGCTTGAGCTGCACCCCAAGTGACTGTTCCGTCTGGTTTCACCACGAGGTCTGCACGAATTCCTCCATTATTGGTGAAGGCAAAGTCTACATCTGGATAACCTGATTTTTTAGCAATATCCAATTGGGCAGCTGTGACCAGATCCCCAACAGCACTTTCTTTTTGCGCATTTAATTCACGGGTGATATTTTCTGCTTTTTCTGCTGAACCAATTTTCGCTTCTGTTACCTTTTTAACAGTCTCGTTGGCTTCATTGATGATCGCTTGAACCTTGGCATCTTTTGCTTTGCCTTTCGATGGATCTACCGCAATAATCTTAGCAGTTGGAGCTTTGACAAAGTCAGCTGTATCCGTATCTAGGACCCCACGGACATCCGAGTAAGCTTTCCCTTGAGACGTACCTTGAACAATCAAGGTATTTCCAACCATCCCGTTTGTATATTGGTGGTTATGACCTGCAAAGACGATATCCACTGAGTTTTCAGGATAGATTTGATTTAATTTTTTGATCATGTCTGCAGCCGGACCTTCTGCTACACCATTCTTACTAGTGGCAGCAACGTGAGCCAAGACAGCGATAGCATGCACACCTTGGTCATTTAATTCACGCGCATATTTAGCAATCGATTCTGCTTCATCCAAAACACGGTATTGTTCATGATTTTTACGCAAAACAAGATTTGGGAATTCTGTCGTAACAACCCCGATAAATCCGACCTTAACGGTCTTGTCATTGACTGGGATTTCTTTGATGGTATAAGGTTTCCAGTCAAATGGGATTTTATTGGTATCTTTGTCAACCAAGTTGGCAATGACGACTTCTTGTTTGGAAGCTTCATGAGGATACTCATCTACGATCTTATTGAATTGACCAGGTGTTGGGGCTTCTCCCTTCATGATCCGGTTGAATTCACCAAGTCCTTCGTCAAACTCGTGATTACCAAGGGTTCCGTATTCAAAGTTCATTTCATTGAAGACTTTTACAGTTGGTTCATCTTGAAGGAGGGCAGAGTTAGCTGGACTAGCGCCGACCATATCTCCCGCTTGCACACGGATGCTGGCATTAGGCGTTCCTGCATTCTCTGTTTCAAAGTCTTTTTGCGAATCGTTCAAATAGGTTGCCAAAAGTGGGGCTGTTCCTGCGTTTTTCACAGTTTCACCTTCTAAACGAGCTGTCCCTGTTTGTTCCAAGGCACCGTGGAAGTCATTGACGCCCATAAACTGCACGGGCAATTCGTCTGCAAAAACGCTATTGATCGCAAAAACACTAAGACCCGCAGCGACCGCTAGGATACTGCTTTTCAAGATAATTTTTTTCTTCATAGAATACTCCATTTTCTAATGTAGGATACTTCTCCAAAAAGGAGAACGCAGAACAGTTGATTTGCTGCAATCAGCTCTTCCATTTTACTATTTTTTCGTTTTTACTTCAATATTTTCCTGGAAACTCTTACAATTTTATTGGAAAACGCTTGATTTCCGAACATCTATTTTCAGTCTCTTCCTTTTGTTACTTGCTGTTCCTCACAAAAGAGGCTGGGACAAAAGTCCTAGCCTCTCAATTATTTTTGGATTGTCGAGCAAGACGCAGTGGTTGAGTGGGCTCTACTACGCTGATTTCATC
>JAWGXY010000119.1:0-5284 GCA_032572035.1 Streptococcus parasanguinis | reverse complement strand
TAACCACCACAAAGATGCTATCCCCTAGATACAAGCGGGTCGCACCATTGACCGTATAGCTCTTACCGCTTCGCATTTGCGTAGTGATCAAGATATCTTGAGGGAGGTGCAGTTCATGAACTTGCTTTCCTGCAATCTTTTCTGATACAGGGATCTCAATTAAAGTCAACTCTCCTTCTTCTTGCGCCTTATCCGGCAACAATTGCTCGAGCATGGCTTCATAGACTGGCGCTCCATGGAAGAGATCCATGATCATATAAGCCAGTAAAGTCACCATACCTAGGGGCATTAAACTGCGAATATCACCGACCATCTCTGTCACCAAGATCATCGCTGTTAAAGGTGCTTTTGAAATAGCCCCAAAATACCCACTCATGCCTAAAATAATGAAGAGAGGCAGCTGATTTTGAGAGATAAAGCCAATGTTTTGGAGGAAGGTTCCAACGATGGCCCCTAAAAGTGACCCTAATGCTAGTATAGGCAGGAAGATGCCGCCTGGCAAGCCACTACCATAGCTCAACATACTCCAGATGAAACGGATCACAAAATAGAGAAGGATGGTCAGCACTGGATACGGTACTCGAGCTAAATCCAAGACCAATTGGTTCCCACCACCAAGAATTTGAGGAAGAAAATAGCCGATTGGAAGAATCAAGATAAAGGCAAATAAAGAAGAATAATGAGAAGGAACATGGAAAATCTTCTCTAGCAAACGATAGAGTCGGCCGATATTGAGAACCACTATTTCGTAGACATAACCCGCTGCCCCTAAAAAGACTCCAAGAAAAAGATAAATCCAGTACTGAGACAGATGGAGAGGTGGAATATTTTGTGGCATATGAAGCACTGGTGTTTGACCAAAGACATTGAGTGAAATAAAATTAGCCGTCAAACTAGCAGCCAAGGTCGAAATCCAAAAGAAACGTGAAAAATGATGGTAGACCTCTTCAACCACAAATAAAAGCCCCGCTATAGGTGCATTAAAGGCAGCGGCAAGACCAGCGGCAGACCCACTTGCAATCAAAGACCGCTCCTCAACTGGGCTGACCTTCAAATGATGGGCCACTCCTTTTCCGCCCATCGCCCCTAATTGAATACTAGGACCTTCACGACCAAGCATCAAACCACTTCCGATGGCCAAGACACCTAGAATATACTTCTTCCATAAGGTATCCCACCAGCTCACCGCCAAGAGACCCTTGAGCTCTGCTTCGACTTGCGGAATTCCTGATCCCTTGATATCCCGATTGGTGCGAATGAGGCGACCAGCAATCAGTACGATCACCCCATAACCCAATAGCATCGCCAGCAAATAAAGTGGTTGACCAGACATCTCCTTGTAAACGCCTTGAACAAAATGAAAAATATGTTCGATCAAAAAACGAAAACTCGAGACGATGCAGCCTACAACAATCCCAACCAGAACACCTCTGACAATATGTGCCACAATTGAACTAGAGGCAAATTGAAATTCATTTTTAAAGGCTTCTTCTTTAGCAGACATTCCCTAACTCCTTCAAACTCTTATCCTATTCATTATACCTTATTTCACTGCCTCTGAATACATGTAAAGACAGAAAAAAACAAAACCACCCTTGTTAGTTGAGAAAAGTGCCTGAAACAATAAAGTTTCAGGCACTCGGAATTATTGAGACCTTAGGCTCAATAATTAGTCATGGAACTTCTACGAAGTTCGCTGACGTCCGTACTCACCTAAGGAAAGTTTTTAATAGAACTTTAGCTATTATTCAGCAGTTAAAGCTGCCATTGTAATGTAGTTGTATGGTTTGTTGAAGTGTGGCAAGAAGAATAAGTCCGTCAAAGCCAATTTATCAATCGTAACGTGTTCTTGAATCGCAAGTGAGAACATGTGGATAGCCATTGAGATGGCACTATCACGTGATACCATTTGAGCTCCAAGGATTTGACGAGTGTCTTTATCATAGACGATCTTGATACCAACTTCATGGTTATCGTGTTTGATAAATTCAGGTTTTTGAAGGTCGTTAAAGCCAGTTTCAGTGGCATTGAAGCCTGCAGCTTTCGCTTTTTCAAGAGTCAAACCAGTTGAAACCATGTGAAGGCCGTAGATAGAAATACCGTTAGAACCTTGAACACCGATTCCCTCTAATTCATGACCAGTCGCATTGTAGGCACCAACAATACCTGAACGAACTGCATTAGATGCAAGAGCGATGTAGCTCATTTCGTTACGAGCGTTATCGAAAATCGTCGCACAGTCACCAACTGCGTATACACCTGGAAGTGACGTTTCTTGTTTCTTATCAACAAGGAAGGCACCGTTGCGGAAGAGTTCGATCTTACCATCAGCAAGAGCTGTATTAGGACGGAAACCAACAGCCAAGATAACCATATCTACATCGAAGGTTTCTTTATCAGTTACAAGGCGTTCTACCTTACCGTCTCCTTCAACCGCTTGAACAGTTTGTCCAAGTGCCAAACGGATGTTGTGGTCTTCCAAGTTTTTCGCCATGATGTCAGTGAAGTCTTTGTCGTAGTAACCATTCAAAACAGTGTCCACGATATCCACCAAGACAACATCTTTACCAAGACGTTCGAAGGCTTCAGCAAGTTCAACACCGATGTAACCACCACCAACTACGGCGATACGGTTCAAGTGTTTGCTGTTGTCTTTCAATTTTTCGATCACTTCTTCAGCGTTTTGGTACAATTTAACGAATTGAAGATTTTCAAGAGTTGCTTTGAATTCACGGTTACCAGGAACAATTTCAACTCCTTTAATTGGAGGAATGATTGGTGTTGATCCAGTCGCAAAGATTAATTTTTCATAAGATTCTTTGTGTTCTTTTCCATCAACTTCTGCAGTTACCACTTTGTTGTCATAGTCAATTGAAAGAACAGGAGAGTTCATGTAGACTTTTGCACCTTTTGCTTCCAATTTTTCTTTGTCAGAGTAGAAGAGACCTTCTGGTCCATCGATTTGCTCACCGATCCAAAGCGCCATTCCGCACCCAAGGAATGAAATATTAGAGTTTTGGTCGAAAACTACAATTTCATTTTCATATCCAAAATTATCTAACATAGTGTTGATACATGCTGTTCCGGCATGGTTTGCCCCTACAACAACGATTTTACTCATAGAAAAAGTCCTACCTTTAATTTAATTTACTTCTTGAGTATATCATAAAAATGATATCGGTTACAAGATATTTGCTCAATATTTGTGATCTTTTTTTCAAACCTTCTGAAAGCTTCCTTCCACAGCTTTCAAGAAAAGTCAAATAATTTGTCCGAAAGGATTGTGAAAACGGTCTCTATTTGGTATACTGTAAGTGAGTGAAAATTGGAAAGGATAGATTTTTAGTGGACCTAAGTAGTCGATCCGAACGTCTGATGGGAACCACCATCACCGTTTCGATCTGTGACCCACAAGCGGATGAACTCCTTGCGCATTGCTTTGAACTTCTTCGCTCCTACGAACATCGCTTCAATGCTAATGATGCAAGTTCTGAACTCATGGAAGTCAATCACCAAGCTGGTGTTGCTCCTGTTCAAGTTCATCCAGATCTTTTTGAACTGATTGCATTAGGTACCTTGCATAGTCAAGCTAAAAATAGCCATTTAAACATTGCTATCGGCCCTCTGGTGCAAACCTGGCGGATCGGATTTTCAGATGCCAGACGGCCTGCACCAGAAGAAATCGAACAAGCGCTTTTAAAGATCGATCCCCAGCAGATTCAATTAGACCAAGAAAACTATACAGTCTTTTTGAAACGTCCTGGAATGAAGATCGACTTGGGAGCTTTAGCAAAAGGCTATAGCGCAGATCTAATTGCTACCTATCTGAGAGGTAAGGGAATCAAGGATGCCTTGATCGATCTTGGAGGAAATATCCTAACCGTCGGTCAACACCCCGTTAAACAACAGCCTTGGCGGATTGGTATTCAAAATCCAGTTGAAAAAAGAGGCCAGCACCTACTGGTCCTCTCAGTCAAGGACAAATCTGTTGTCACCTCTGGCATCTACGAGCGTCATTTAGAAGTCGACGGCCAGTCGTTTCACCATATCTTTGATAGCGCGACAGGCTATCCGGTTGAGACAGACTTAGCCAGTATCACCATTATATCTGATCGATCCGTAGACGGGGAGATATGGACTACCCGCCTGTTCGGGGACTCTCCTACTTCTATCCTCAACACTGTTGAATCACTTCCTGGTATAGAGACCTTATTGGTTTCACAATCAGGCAAGATCGCCTATACAAGTGGGCTTCAATCTTATTTATAATTCTGTTATCAGAAAGGAAATTTCCATGGTAAAACTTATTGCGATTGTGGGGACTAACTCCAAACGTTCTACAAACCGTCAACTGCTTCAATACATGCAAAAACATTTTGCTGATAAGGCTGAGATCGAATTGGTCGAAATTAAAGATATCCCTGTCTTTAACAAACCAGCCGACAAACAAGTACCTGACGCTGTCTTGGATATTGTTGCAAAAATTGAGGAGGCTGATGGAGTCATTATTGGGACTCCAGAATACGACCACTCTATTCCAGCGGTCTTGATGAGTGCTCTAGCTTGGCTCTCATACGGAGTCTTCCCATTGTTGAACAAACCAATCATGATTACTGGGGCATCATACGGTACCTTGGGATCTTCACGCGCCCAACTCCAACTCCGTCAAATCTTAAACGCTCCAGAAATTAAGGCGAATGTCTTGCCAGATGAATTCTTGCTATCTCATTCATTACAAGCCTTTGATCAAAATGGAGACTTGGTAGATTTGGATGTTATTCAAAAATTAGATGCCATCTTCAATGATTTCCGTATTTTTGTCAAGATTACAGACAAATTACGTAATGCTCATGAGTTAATTCGCAAATCTGCTGAAAAATTTAACTGGGAAAACTTGTAAGATAGGAGACAGAAAAGAATGAAATTTGTTGGACTTGTAGGATCAAACTATGATCAATCTTATAACCGTAAACTCTTGGAATTCATTCAACGCAAATTTAAACTCAAATTTGAATTGGAAGTTCTAGAAATCGATGAAGTTCCAATGTTTAACCAAGATGAAAAATGGGACGAAAGTTTCCAATTGCGTCTCTTATACAATAAAATTAATCGTGCAGACGGGGTTATTATTGCAACTCCTGAGCATAACCATACGATTTCTGCAGCTCTCAAGTCTGTCCTTGAATGGCTCTCTTTCGAGGTACATCCATTTGAAAACAAACCAGTCATGATCGTTGGTGCTTCCTACTATGACCAAGGTACTTCACGTGCTCAGGTTCACCTT
>JAWGXY010000118.1:0-5346 GCA_032572035.1 Streptococcus parasanguinis | reverse complement strand
TCCACAATATCCTGTTATGCCAGGTGTTCTCATCATGGAAGCTTTGGCACAAACAGCAGGTGTACTAGAGTTGTCAAAACCTGAAAATAAAGGAAAATTAGTCTTTTATGCAGGGATGGACAAGGTGAAGTTTAAAAAACAAGTCGTTCCAGGAGATCAACTGGTGATGACAGCTACTTTTGTCAAACGTCGTGGAACAATTGCTGTTGTTGAAGCGAAAGCAGAAGTAGACGGTAAGCTTGCAGCTTCAGGAACGCTTACGTTTGCAATTGGAAATTAAGAAAGGCCTATCTATGTTTCGTAAGATCTTAATCGCCAATCGTGGTGAGATTGCAGTTCGTATTATTCGTGCGGCTCGTGAACTTGGCATCGAGACGGTTGCAGTGTATTCTACTGCTGATAAAGAAGCCTTGCATACCTTACTAGCGGATGAAGCAGTCTGTATTGGACCTGCTAAATCAACAGAGTCTTATTTGAATATGAGTGCTGTCTTGTCTGCAGCTGTTCTAACAGGAGCAGAAGCTATCCATCCTGGTTTTGGATTTTTAAGTGAAAACTCAAAATTTGCGACCATGTGTGAGGAAGTGGTCATTAAATTTATTGGTCCTTCTGCTAAAGTCATGGATTTGATGGGGGATAAGATTAATGCTCGTAAACAGATGATCAAAGCAGGAGTACCTGTTATTCCTGGATCAGATGGTGAAGTGTATACTGCTGAAGAAGCCCTCGAGATTGCAGAGCGTATTGGTTACCCTGTGATGTTGAAAGCATCTGCAGGAGGCGGTGGCAAGGGAATTCGGAAGGTTGAAAAACCAGAAGATTTGGTTGCTGCTTTTGAATCTGCTTCCTCAGAAGCTCAAGCTGCTTTTGGAAATGGTGCCATGTATATGGAACGGGTGATTTATCCGGCACGCCACATTGAAGTACAGATTTTAGCGGATCAGCATGGACATGTTATTCACTTAGGTGAACGCGATTGTTCTCTTCAACGAAATAACCAAAAAGTTCTAGAAGAATCCCCTTCGATTGCTATCGGAAAAACGCTTCGTAATCAAATTGGTTCTGCTGCTGTTCGGGCTGCTGAATCAGTTGGGTATGAGAATGCTGGAACGATTGAATTCTTGTATGATGAAGGCAAGGGTGAGTTCTACTTTATGGAAATGAATACCCGTGTGCAAGTGGAGCATCCTGTCACAGAATTTGTAACAGGAGTTGATATCGTTAAGGAACAGATTAAAATCGCAGCTGGCCAAGAATTATCCGTTACTCAAGAGGATATTGTCATTAAAGGCCATGCGATTGAATGCCGGATCAATGCGGAAAATCCTTCCTTCAACTTTGCACCAAGCCCAGGTAAGATCACTAATCTCTATCTTCCAAGTGGTGGGGTTGGCTTGCGTGTGGATTCTGCTGTGTATCCTGGTTATACGATTCCACCATACTATGATAGTATGATTGCCAAGATCATTGTCCATGGGGAAAATCGCTTTGATGCACTGATGAAAATGCAGCGTGCTCTTTATGAGTTGGAAATCGATGGTGTCACCACCAATAGTAGTTTCCAGTTGGATTTGATCTCAGATTCGCATGTGATCGCTGGTGATTACGACACTGCATTTTTGATGGAACAATTCCTTCCAAATTATAATAAGGAATGATGAAAAAGCCTGGAGTTGTGAGGGAAGTATGAACATCATCTTCACAGTTTCAGGCTTTTATAGTAATGCTGCAGATACTGTAGCATATTATAAGGAGTAAGTAATGGCATTATTTTCTAAAAAAGATAAATATATTCGGATCAATCCGAATAGGTCAGCCTGGAAGGAGCCTCAGCCAAAACCTGAAGTTCCTGATGAACTATTTTCACAATGCCCAGGTTGTAAACATACCATTTACCAAAAGGATTTAGGTAGTGAGCGTGTCTGCCCGAATTGTGGCTATACCTTCCGTATTTCTGCTAAAGAACGCTTGGCGCTGACAGTGGATCCAGCTAGCTTTGAAGAAATGTTTACAGGAATCGAAACGACAGATCCTTTGAATTTCCCAAATTATAAGAAGAAACTAGCAGCAGTGCGGGAAATGACAGGACTGGATGAAGCTGTCCTGACTGGAACTGCCTTGATTAAAGGTCAAAAAGTTGCGCTTGGGATCATGGATTCCAACTTTATCATGGCTTCAATGGGTTCTGTAGTAGGCGAAAAAATTACTCGTTTATTTGAATTTGCGACAAAAGAAAAATTGCCAGTTGTTCTTTTTACCGCTTCCGGTGGTGCTCGGATGCAAGAAGGAATCGTGAGTTTGATGCAAATGGCAAAAATTTCTGCGGCTGTTCAACGCCATTCCAAAGAAAAATTATTCTATTTGACGGTATTGACAGATCCGACAACTGGTGGGGTGACAGCCTCATTTGCTATGGAAGGTGATATTATCATGGCAGAGAGTCAAGCCTTGGTCGGGTTTGCTGGTCGACGCGTGATCGAATCAACTGTGCGTGAAAAATTGCCTGATGATTTCCAAAAAGCAGAATTTCTACAAGAACATGGATTTGTAGACTTGATCGTGGAGAGAAGTCAAATCCGAGCGACAGTTGGACAATTATTAGCCCTTCATGGAGGTAAACATGAGTAAAATAACACAGATTATTAAAGAAGCACGTGACCAAGGAAGATTGACTGCGCTTGATTTTGCTCAAGGAATTTTTGATGATTTTATCGAATTACATGGAGATCGAAACTTCCGTGATGATGGTGCGGTGATTGGTGGGATTGGACGCTTAGGCGATCAAACGGTTACAGTCGTTGGAATCCAAAAAGGAAAAAATCTTCAAGATAATCTAAAACGTAATTTTGGGCAACCCCATCCAGAAGGCTATCGAAAAGCTTTGCGCCTCATGAAGCAAGCGGAGAAATTTGGTCGTCCAGTTGTGACCTTTATCAATACAGCGGGTGCTTATCCTGGTGTTGGTGCTGAAGAACGAGGACAAGGTGAAGCCATTGCCCGTAACCTCATGGAAATGAGTGATCTAAAAGTTCCAATTATCGCGATTATCATCGGAGAAGGTGGCTCTGGTGGTGCCTTGGCTCTTGCTGTGGCAGATAAGGTCTGGATGCTTGAGAACTCCATCTATGCAGTCTTGAGTCCAGAAGGTTTTGCCTCTATTCTTTGGAAAGATGGAAGTCGTGCTATGGAAGCAGCAGAGTTGATGAAGATTACTTCTCACGAATTGTTAAATATGGAAATTGTCGATAAGGTGATTCCCGAGCATGGATTTTCAAATGGAGAACTACTGGCTCAAGTGAAGAAGGAATTACAGGAAGAGTTAAAGGTTTTACAAGCTTTACCTCTCGAAGAGCTTCTGGAGCAACGCTACCAACGTTTTCGTAAATATTAAAAAACTGAGCTTGCAATTTGCAAGACTCAGTTTTTTTAAACTTTATTTTGGTGCGATGACTTCTGCGCCACCCATGTATGGGCGAAGGACTTCTGGAATGGTCACAGAACCGTCTTCGTTTTGGTAGTTTTCAAGAATAGCAGCGACGGTACGTCCGACAGCCAATCCAGAACCGTTCAAAGTGTGAAGGAGTTTTACCTTGCCATCTGCTTCGTCACGGTAGCGGATTTGCGCACGGCGAGCTTGGAAATCTTCTGTATTGGAACAGCTTGAGATTTCACGGTAGGTGTTTTGCGCTGGAATCCATACTTCCAAGTCATAAGTCTTGGCCGCTGAGAAGCCCATGTCTCCAGTGGAGAGAGCTACCACACGGTATGGAAGGTTCAGTTTTTGAAGGATATTTTCAGCATTGACAACCATTTTTTCCAATTCATCATATGATTCTTCTGGTTTAGCAAATTTTACCATTTCAACCTTATGGAATTGGTGCAAACGGATCAAGCCACGAGTATCACGACCAGCTGAACCAGCTTCTGAACGGAAAGATGGACTCATAGCGGTGAAGTAGATTGGAAGATCTTTCCCATCAAGAATTTCATCGCGGTAGTAGTTTGTCAAGGGAACTTCAGCTGTTGGAATGAGGACATAATTGGTATCGCTAAGTTCAAAAGTATCTTCCTTGAATTTTGGATACTGACCAGTACCAAACATAGAATCATGATTGACCATGTAAGGAGGGATGACTTCAGTGTAGCCTTCCTTACCATGTTCATCCAACATGAAGTTGTAGATAGCACGTTCTAAGCGAGCTCCAAGTCCTTTGTAGAAGAGGAAACGAGCACCAGTGACTTTAGCCCCGCGTTCCCAGTCAAGGATACCAAGGTCTTCACCTAAATCCCAGTGAGCTTTTGGTTCGAAGCCAAATTCGCGAGGTGTTCCCCAACGGCGAACCTCAACGTTGTCATCCTCATCCGCTCCAACAGGGACACTGTCAGCAGGGATGTTTGGAAGGGTAGTAGTGAATTCAGTTAATTTTGCATCGATTTCAGCTAATTCTGTATCCAATGCTTTGACCTCTGCAGAGAGGGTTTGCATGGCAGCAATCTTATCATCTGCATTTTCCTTGTTGCGTTTAGCTTGTGCGATTTCAGCAGATACAGTGTTACGCTCTGCTTTGAGATTTTCTACTTTGACTAAGATATCTCGACGTTTGGCATCGATTTCTTTCATTTCATTCAAAATAGCTGCATCTACGCCACGTGTTGCCAATTTTTTAGCAACCGTATCAAAGTCTGTACGAATTCGTTTAATATCTAACATAGCTTCTCCTTTAACAAAAAACACACCTGTTAGAGTGTTGGAGTGGCAGAGCCACGGTTCCATCCAACTTCACAGGTGTGCACTTGATTCGATATTGTATTTTAAAGAAACGGTAGAATTTCAATTAAGATTCCTATCTGCTCGCAGCAACCGCAGACTTTCTGAAAGAGACTCTTAACTTACTTATCCGTTTGCGTCTATTATACAAGAAAAGATCCTATTTTGCAAATAGATTTTTAATTTTAGCCGTGATGATTTGGATCAATGTAGGAAGTTTGACAATTTTATCATTCCCTAGATGTTCCCGAGCAATCTTTAAAATTTTTCCAGAGTCTTTTGAAGCAAAGAGAAATTTTGATTCTCTGGTATAGATTTCAAAATGGCGGCTAATTTTACGTCCGGATACATTGGCTCCGATTCGCTCGATTTCTTGCCAGGGAATTTGGATGTAGTCTTCTACATTTGCATCCGCATAAAATTCAAAAGCGGCATTCCCGACTAGGATTTTTCCAACCTTTCCCCCCACTCCAAGGTAAGAAACCCCTGTAGTATGGAATTCAACGGTTTTATTCAATGATTGAGCCATGAGATCCTCCTGTATTGCTGTTCACTCCATTATATCATAATAAAAAGAA
>JAWGXY010000117.1:0-5437 GCA_032572035.1 Streptococcus parasanguinis | reverse complement strand
TGATGAAAAAGGAATTGATGCAGATAACCTTATGTCAGGGATTCCGCTCGCAGTCAAAGACAATATCTCAACAGATGGCATCTTGACCACTGCAGCTTCAAAAATGCTCTATAATTACGAGCCAATCTTTGATGCGACAGCTGTTGCCAATGCCAAAGCCAAAGATATGATTGTCATCGGAAAGACCAACATGGATGAGTTTGCCATGGGTGGATCTGGTGAGACTTCTTACTATGGACCAACCAAGAATGCTTGGGACCAGAGCAAGGTGCCTGGTGGATCTTCTAGTGGTTCAGCAGCTTCTGTCGCTTCAGGTCAAGTCCGTTTGTCCCTTGGTTCAGATACAGGTGGTTCTATCCGTCAACCAGCTGCTTTTAACGGGATTGTTGGTCTCAAACCAACTTATGGAACGGTTTCCCGTTTTGGTCTCATTGCTTTTGGTAGCTCACTCGACCAAATTGGACCTTTTGCACCAACGGTTAAGGAAAATGCCCAATTGCTTAATGTCATTGCTAGTGAAGATGCCAAGGATTCAACTTCTGCACCTGTTCGTGTAGCAGACTTTACTTCTAAGATTGGTCAAGACATTAAAGGCATGAAGATCGCCCTTCCGAAGGAATACCTTGGGGAAGGGATTGACCCAGAAGTCAAAGAAACTATCCTCAATGCGGCCAAACACTTTGAAAAATTGGGAGCAACTGTCGAAGAAGTTAGCCTTCCACACTCTAAATATGGGGTTGCCGTTTACTACATCATCGCTTCATCTGAAGCTTCTTCAAACTTGCAACGTTTCGATGGGATTCGCTATGGTTTCCGTGCAGAAGATGCTAAAAACTTGGATGATATCTACGTGAACACTCGTAGCCAAGGCTTTGGTGATGAGGTTAAACGCCGGATCATGCTTGGTACCTTTAGTTTGTCATCTGGTTACTACGATGCATACTACAAGAAAGCTGGTCAAGTCCGTACCCTCATTATCCAAGACTTCGAAAAAGTCTTTGCGGATTACGACCTTATCCTTGGTCCAACCGCTCCAAGTGTAGCCTTTGATTTGGATTCGCTCAACCATGACCCGGTTGCCATGTACTTGGCTGACCTCTTGACTATTCCAGTCAACTTGGCAGGTCTTCCAGGGATTTCGATTCCTGCAGGTTTTGCGCAAGGTCTTCCAGTTGGTTTGCAGTTGATCGGTCCGAAGTATTCTGAAGAAACCATCTACCAAGCTGCAGCTGCCTTTGAAGCAACGACGGATTACCACAAGCAACAACCCCTTATTTTCGGAGGTGACAATTAATGAACTTTGAAACAGTCATCGGACTTGAAGTCCACGTTGAATTGAATACAAACTCAAAAATTTTCTCACCAACCTCTGCCCACTTTGGGAACGAGCAAAATGCCAATACCAATGTGATTGACTGGTCTTTCCCAGGGGTGCTTCCTGTCTTGAACAAGGGTGTTGTGGATGCTGGTATCAAGGCTGCTTTGGCGCTGAATATGGATATCCATCAGCACATGCACTTTGACCGGAAGAACTATTTCTACCCTGATAATCCAAAGGCCTACCAAATTTCGCAATTTGACGAGCCAATCGGTTACAACGGTTGGATTGAAGTGCAATTGGAAGACGGTTCAACTAAGAAAATCGGGATTGAACGAGCCCACTTGGAAGAAGATGCCGGTAAAAACACCCACGGAACAGATGGCTTCTCTTATGTAGACCTCAACCGTCAAGGGGTGCCATTGATTGAGATTGTATCTGAAGCAGATATGCGTTCTCCAGAAGAAGCCTACGCTTATTTGACAGCTTTGAAAGAAGTTATCCAATACACTGGTATTTCAGACGTCAAAATGGAAGAAGGATCGATGCGTGTGGATGCCAACATTTCCCTTCGCCCATACGGTCAAGAGGAATTTGGTACCAAGACGGAGTTGAAAAACTTGAACTCTTTCTCAAACGTCCGTAAAGGTCTTGAATACGAAGTGGAGCGCCAAGCGAAAATCTTGCGTTCAGGTGGTGTCATTCGTCAAGAAACACGTCGTTATGATGAAGCGAATAAGAGCACGATTCTTATGCGTGTCAAAGAAGGAGCAGCGGATTACCGTTACTTCCCAGAACCAGACCTTCCATTGTTTGAAATCTCAGATGAGTGGATCGAGGAAATGCGTACTGAGTTGCCAGAGTTTCCAAAAGACCGTCGGGCTCGCTATGTGGCAGAGCTTGGTTTGTCTGACTATGATGCCAACCAATTGACAGCGACGAAAGTTACTTCTGACTTCTTTGAAGCAGCTGTAGCCCTTGGTGGCGATGCTAAACAAGTGTCTAACTGGCTCCAAGGTGAAGTCGCACAATTCTTGAACGCAGAAGGCAAAACGCTGGAAGAAATCCAATTGACACCAGAAAACTTGGTTGAAATGATTGCCATTATCGAAGATGGAACCATTTCATCTAAGATTGCCAAGAAAGTCTTCGTTCACTTGGCGAAAAACGGTGGCGGTGCGCGTGAATACGTCGAAAAAGCTGGCTTGGTACAGATTTCAGATCCTGAAGTCTTGATACCAATCATCCACCAAGTCTTCGCAGACAACGAAGCAGCCGTTGCTGACTTCAAGTCAGGGAAACGGAATGCGGACAAGGCCTTCACAGGCTTCCTTATGAAAGCAACCAAAGGCCAAGCCAACCCACAAGTAGCCCTCAAGTTACTTGCCCAAGAATTGGCGAAGTTGAAAGAAGACTAATAGAGAAAAAAACCAGCCGAGAGGTTGGTTTTTACTATCCATAAAATTGTGTTAGAATAGGAAAGATCATTACATATCAACTGACATTAGGAGGAGTTACATGAACAAATTTTTAAGAGTCTTATTTGTCCTAGTTATCATTGCCATGACTGGAGCGATTATCTTCCAGCTATTCTTTCCATCCTATATGGGAAGTCATTCGGGATATGGTGTTTCTGTCGGTTGGCAGCGGGAGATTGGGATTTGGAATGTGGCGGTCCTTGTGATCCTGATTGCTGTCAATCTCAAATACGATTGGTTTTATCTTCGAACGGTTCTATTGGCT
The DNA here is from genome assembly GCA_032572035.1 of Streptococcus parasanguinis. Classification (GTDB taxonomy): domain Bacteria; phylum Bacillota; class Bacilli; order Lactobacillales; family Streptococcaceae; genus Streptococcus; species Streptococcus parasanguinis_AB. The sequence goes on along the minus strand of JAWGXY010000117.1, from coordinate 2,376 downwards.
TTGATCCTAGGTGGGCTTGGGATCGGTACTAATCATCTCTTCAGTTATTTTCACTATCATCTGCCGGTCAATGGGATCGGTGCGCTTGAAAATTATCTCCTAGTCCTTGGTTGGATTGTTGGGTGGAGATTGGAATCTTCTCGAATCAAGAAGAAATAAAAAGGAGCAGTCAAAGGGCTGCTCTTTTTCATCTTCAGTTTTTCCTTGACAAACAAAAGGAAAACGTTTACAATGTGTTATATAAAGTTTCCTGAAAAGAAAACAAAAAACGTGAAAACAAGGAGATCATCATATGGCTACTATGAAAGCAGCTCGCTGGCATGCAGCAAAAGACGTTCGTATCGAAGAAGTGGAAGTACCTGAAGTACAACCACATCAAGTAAAAGTGGCAGTTAAGTTCACAGGGATCTGTGGTACGGACTTGCATGAATATTTGGATGGACCGATCTTCATCCCAACTGAAGAACATGTGTATTCTGGTCAAAAAGCACCGGTCACTTTGGGACATGAATTCTCTGGTGAAATTGTAGAAGTCGGAAGTGATGTGACTCGTGTCAAAGTTGGCGATCGTGTCACTATCGAACCAATTCTTGCAGAGCACAACTTAATTGGTGATTATAACCTCGATCCAAACTTGAACTTTGTCGGACTCGCTGCAGATGGTGGTTTTGCTAAATATTGTGTTCTTGATGGTGATCTTGTCCATGTGATTCCAGATAGCTTGAGCTATGAACAAGCCGCTCTTACAGAACCTGCTGCGGTTGCTGTGTATGCCGTTCGTCAATCTGCTTTGAAAACTGGAGATACAGCTGTTATCTTTGGTTTGGGCCCAATTGGTCTTTTGATTGTTGAAGCCCTTCGTGCAGCAGGAGCATCAAAAATCTATGCGGTTGAATTGTCTCCTGAACGCCAAGCCAAAGCAGAAGAATTGGGAGCGATCGTTGTTCGTCCAGAAAAAGGAGAAACAATTGTAGAAGCCATCCATCGTTTAACAGGTGGTGGAGCAGATGTTTCTTATGAAGTTACTGGAGTTCCAGTTGTTTTAGGCCAAGCCCTTGCAGCCGTTCATAAAGCTGGGGAATGTATGGTTGTATCTATCTGGGAACGTGAAGCTAGCATCAATCCAAATGAATTCGCTATTCAAGAAAAATCCCTCAAAGGAATTATTGCCTACCGCCACATCTTCCCTAAAGTCTTGGAATTGATGGAACAAGGCTACTTCTCTGCTGAAAAATTGGTTACTAAGAAAATCAAATTGGAAAATATCGTTGAAGAAGGATTTATTGAATTAACACAAGATAAATCCCAAATCAAGATCTTGGTTCAACCTGAATAAGCGAATAAATTTATATGAAATAAAGCAAGGCTGAAACGTTTCGTTTCGGCCTTTTATGATACAATAAAAGTAAGGAATAGATTTGGGAGGGGACTATGTCAAAGACGATGAAAGGGACGCTCATGACCTTGATTGCTGGGATCGCTTGGGGCTTGTCAGGAGCCTGCGGCCAGTACCTGATGGCTCATGGATTTACAGCAATTGGTTTGACAACGATTCGTTTAGTGTTTTCAGGAGCTGTACTACTGCTTCTTGCCTATCTAGCGGACCAGGAAAAAGTAAAGGCCTTTCTAACAGACCGCTCGTCATACATCCCCTTGCTTTTATTTGCATTTTTGGGTTTGTTAATGACCCAATTGACTTATTTAGAAGCGATTGATGCGACTAATGCAGGTACTGCAACTGTTTTTCAATATCTCTGTCCCATTGGAGTTTTGGCCTATTCTTGTGTTAAGGACCGAGTAGCTCCGACAGTATCTGAAATCTTTTCGATGATCTTAGCCATTGCAGGGACCTTTCTCATTGCAACCCATGGTCAACTCAATCAATTGGCAATCACTCCTAAGGGGCTAGCTTGGGGACTGGTTTCTGCCTTTGCCTATGCCCTCTACATCATTCTGCCTATTCAATTGATTCAAAAATGGGGCAGTATGTTGGTGATTGGTATCGGTATGCTCATTCCAGGACTTGTAATGATTCCCTTCACAGGAAGAAGACTTTTTCATGGCCAATATAGCATGGATAATCTAATGGGCTTGGTTGGCTTAGTGGTGATTGGGACCATATTTGCCTATACGGTCTTTTTGAAAGGGACAACTCTGATTGGACCGGTCAAAGGTAGCCTTCTTGCAGCTATTGAGCCTATTTCAGCTGTATTCTTTGCTTTTGCCATTATGAATGAACATTTCTTTGCCATTGATTTTATAGGAATGGCTATGATCCTCTTTGCGGTCCTCTTGATTTCCCTTAAGGATCTCATGATTCAAAAAGAAAAAGGAATCTTGTAAAACCAAAACCAATTATTTTTCAGTTAAAAGGTT
>JAWGXY010000116.1:0-5439 GCA_032572035.1 Streptococcus parasanguinis | reverse complement strand
GGTGTCCTACGTGAAGACCCGCTCCAGATGGGTAAGGGAACATGTCAAGCGCATAAAACTTAGGTTTTGAGGCATCTGTTCCTGTCTTAAAAGTGTGATGGTCAGCCCAGTATTTTTGCCACTTAGGCTCGATTTCTTTATGATCGTAAAAACTCATAGCGTCTCTCCAATTTTCGTGATGCTCCTATTATACCATTTTTAGGCGATTTTTAAAGGTTCCGGCAAAGAAAAAGAGACTGGGCAAAAACTGTCCAGCCTTCGATGCTTGATAGAAATAACAGTATGACGCAGTGGTTGATTGGCATCTTTGTTCGCTTTTTAAGCTCCAAAGATGACCTAATCAACTGTGCGGGGGTGGGAAAACGAACTCTTTTCATCCAGTCCGAGTTCTTTCCCACTCCCCCTTCCTGTTTTCGCTAAGAAAAGTCTATTTCACATGCTTTTCAAGTTCTTCTTGCGCTTTTTTATTGGATTTTTCTTTTTCTTTCTTCCATTGTTCACGCGCTTTGTCGTAGTCTTTCGCCGTTACGACCTTGTCTTGAACTTCTAAATACTTATAGTTAAAGGTTTGACCCTTGTGGCCTGTCCAAGCAAAGGCTGCAGAGTATGGTACAGTCTTACGAACGACTGGAGAAGCTCCATCCGAATGAATCGGAATCAAGAGGGCGCTATCGGTCAACCAAGCCTGAGCCGCAGCATATTTTTCATAACGCTTGTTCACATCTGTGTTTTCTTTTTGAGCGTCTTCAATTAATTGATCGTACTCATCAAAGCCAGCTGCTTTTGCGGCCGCATTATCCGTACCTGCATCGAATCCAAAGTAAGAATTGGCATTTTCACCAGATTTACCACTGGTGATGTCGATGTAAGAAGATGGGTCCGTATAGTCTGGTCCCCAGCCCAAGTTATTGTTTAGATCCCAGTCTTGTTGGGAAGCATTTTCAGCAAAGTAAGTCACCCGTTGCAGATCATCCTCAGAAACCATATTCAGGTCGATGACAATATTTTCTGCTCCCAATGTAGACTCAACTGATTGTTTAAAGGATTGGGCTTGTTTGATTCCTTCCGTAAAAGTCGAAGAAGTTGGAAGATCCAAATGAATTGGGAATTCAACTCCTTGAGCCTGCAAGTCTGCCTTAGCTTTGGCAAACTCTTCTTTGGCCTTGGTTGGATTGTAGAGGGTGTCTTTTCCATCTGCAACAGAGACCCCTTTCCATTCATCCCCATAAGCTTCCAAGTCTTTTTCTACTGCATCACCAAATTGTTGGCCATTGATTTGGACAAAGTTTGGTGGCGTAAAGGTATTACGGATCACCTTATTGGCACCCGCTTCCCCGTTAGTTTGCGCTACATAAGCCTTGCGGTTGAAGGCAAACATAATGGCTTGACGGAAGTCTTTATTTAAGATTGCTTTCTTAGTTGAAGTCTTTTGAGCATCAGTAGTCTTCTTTGTGATTTCATAAGCCTGACGGTCAATGTTGAAGGAAAGATTGTAGGTAGAGGAACCTTGGTCAGTATAGACAATGTCGTCCTTATGCTTCTTCTCTACACTCTTATAGTTAGAACCATTTGGGAAAACACGGGCAACTGTATAGTCGCCGTTATCAAACCCACGAATCAAGGATTCTGAGTCTTGTCCATCATAATAGGTCAGCTTGACTTTACTGATCTTAACATTATCCGCATCCCAGTAGGTTGGGTTCTTTTCCAATATAGCAGAAGATTTAGAAGTGATAGATTTGATCAAATAAGGACCGCAGTAGAGGATACTAGATGAAGAAGTTCCTTGACCATAGTCATCTCCTTTAGATTTCAGGAATTCTTCATTGACCGGCATCAAGATCCCCATCGTAGTCTTGGAATTCCAGAAACTTTCTGGTTGGCTCAAGGTATATTGAACGGTGTAATCGTCAATAGCTTTCACACCAACAGTTGAGAAATCAGATGTCTTCCCTGAAACATAATCATCCAAACCTTTGACAGATTTTTGGACCAAGTAAATCGCTTGTGATTTCTTGTCTGCTGCGTGCTTGAGACCTGTGACAAAGTCTTTGGCCTTGACTTCTCCGTATTCTTCCCCTTCAGAAGTCATCCATTTGACCCCTTTACGGAGTTTATAAGTATAGGTCAAGCCATCCTTGGAAACAGTCCAGTCTTTAGCAAGCGATGGGATCAAATTCCCGTACTTGTCCACTTCCAACAAGCCATCTATCGCATTTCCTGTAAACTCGGAAGTCGATTTTTTATTAGAAATCGAATAGTCGAGAGTATCCGGATCCTGGGTATAGACATAGCTAAAAGTCTGTCCGCCGGAACTTCCAGATTTTCCTCCTGAGCAGGCTGCCAGTACACCAGCTGATAAAAGCAGAGCGCTGGTAGCTAAGAGTACCTTCCCTTTGTTCATATAAATCACCTCATTGTAAAAAATGTTATACTCAATTTAAATTATAGCACTTTCTAGGGAAATGTAAACGCTTTTACTGCGAAATTATTCTATTTTTTCTTTATTTTTTCAATTTCTACTTTTTCTAGAATTTTTTCAAGTTGAATCTCTGGCCTGTATGATATAATGGAATCTATGAATTATGGGAGACATTTACACAAACGACTAAAACACAGCCTCTTGTCCCTCCTTGTAGGAGTCTTGACATTAGGCCCTATTTCCACTGCCTTTGCGGACGACATCTACCAGCAAGAAGATGTCATGAAAATCGCAGCTGATGCTGGACTGGTATTGGACGATTTTTACAAGCCTAAGGCTGACATCGTCATCGACGCCAATACTGGAGCTATATTGTACGGAGACAATATCGACACGGTCCGGGACTCAGGAAGCATGGCCAAGCTCATGAGTGCCTATGTGGTCTTTCGGGCCCTCAAGGAAGGCAAGATCAAGTACGATACCGTGGTCACAGCAACAGAGGCAGACCAAGCCATCTCGGAAAACAATCTTTTAAGTAACTCACCTATTGTAGCTGGTGTTGACTACAAAGTATCTGAATTGATCAAGATGCTCTTTGTTCCATCTTCCAGTGCGGCCGTGATTATGCTCGCCAACGCCGTCACTGACAATGATCCCGATAAGTTTTTGGACTTAATGAATCAGTACGCACAAGAAATGGGGATGAGCCATACCAAATGGCACAATCCAAATGGGGCAATGATTTCAGTCCTTCAGGGCTACTACAATCCTCAGCGCTACGATGTCAATGCGAATAACGAAATCACAGCGCGGGACATGTCTATTCTGGCTTATCACATCGTAAACGACCTGCCAGAAATGTTGGAATACACCAAGCAAGCTCACACTACGATCATGGAAGGAACACCCTACGAGCAAAGCTACGATAACTACAATACTTCCCTCGAAGGTGGAAAATTCGCCCTTAAAGGAACAGATGGACTCAAAACTGGATCCAGCCCGACTGCTGACTACAACTACACCGCGACAACCAAGCGGGGTAAACAGCGGATTATCGAAGTCATTTTGGGGGTTGGAAACTACGATGTCGAGATCGCCGAAAGTTACCGCAATCAGATCGGGAATACCTTGGCTGAGAAAATGTTCGCAGACTACCAGTATAAAAAAATCCTTTCTGCAGGCGATCATACCATCGACGGGAAGACAATTCACTTGAAGCAAGACTTCTATGCGACCGTTAAGAAGGGGACGAAGCCAGCCCTTAAACTAGAAGACAACCGCCTAGTCGTTCAGAACGGCTTGCAACAGGTATCTCCAAGCATTAAACCGGGAGTGGCTGTAAGTGAGTCTAAAGCAACGACCTCTAGCAGTAAAAGCAAGGGACTCGATGTCATGTGGCTCTTCTGCTTCCTGCCTGCCGGAATTTTATACCTGATCTTTAAACAAACCGATCCAAAAAGAAGAAAATAGAAAAAGAACTCCCATTACCATAAGGTATGGGAGTTCTTGGTTTGTCGACAAAGCCATCTTAGAAACTTTCCTTAGGTGAGTACGGACGTCAGCGAACTTCGAAGAAGTTCCATGACTTAGTTTTGAGCCTAAGGTCTCAAAACTCCCGAGTGCCTGAAACAATTGTTTTCAGGCACTTTTCTCACGGCGGAAAGTTCCTAAGCATTTTTTAATGAGCCTTAAAAAGTATCTAATTTTAATTTTTTAGGCATCCATTAGTTTGTTTGATGTAAAAAATCAGTTTGTCTACATTATCTGTGAATGACAGATATTGATTTAGTCTAAACCTTGAACGTAGGCATCTACTGCTACGATGGCTTGGGCAATATCAGAAGCCTTCACTTCAAATGGCATTTGATGGATGGTTTCTCCTTCGATGGTGGCTTGTTGACCAACTTTGAGAAGATCTTCATAACTTGCAGTTTCAAGATGCATTTCTTTCAGAGTTGTTGGCATACCGATTTGTTGATAGAAACGAATGTATTTATTCAATTCTTCCTTCGGACGGTTTTCCAAGAACAATTGAACGAGCGTTCCGTAGGCTACTTTTTCACCGTGAGTTAAATGGTGGATGTCCCCAGTAAGGGCTGTAAAGCCATTATGGATGGCATGGGCAGCAGCTAATCCCCCACTTTCAAATCCAATACCACTGAGAAGGGTATTAGCTTCAATAATGTTTTCAAGAGCAGGTGTTACAACTTTGGCTTCACAAGCAGCCATGGCTTGAAGACCGTCTGCAAATAAGGTTTCTTCACAACGTTGTGCAATGGCGACACCCGCTAAGGTTTGTCGTTGACCCAACATGGTTTTTCCATTGGCTTGCATTACCGCACGCGCTTCGACCCAAGTCGCTAATCCATCTGCGATTCCAGAAGCGAGCAAACGTTTTGGTGCTTGAGAGATGACTTTGCTATCCACCAAGACCAATTCTGGGTTTTTAGAATAGAAAATATAGCGAGCAAAGGCACCTTCATCCGTGTAGATAACTGACAAAGCGGAAACGGGAGCATCTGTAGAGGCAATGGTAGGAGCAATCACAACTGGTGATTTTAAAAGATCGGCAATAGCTTTCGCACTATCGATGGTCTTTCCTCCACCAAGTCCAATGACCAAATCACAGCCATTTTCTTCTGCCAAACTAACCACACGATTGATTTCGTTATCAGAAGCTTCTCCATTAAAGAAGACTGGCAAAACCGTGAGCCCATTTTGACCAAGGTATTCTTCAAAACGCTTCCCTACGATATCATAGACCACTGAATCACATAGCAAAACAGGGTGATTCCCTAATTCTGAAATAGATTGCGCATTTTCAAATAAGGCATTCTCACCTTGAATGTAACGTGACGGACTTGCAAAATTTCTCATAGTCTGCTCCTTTAAAATTTATTTAGTTCACACCTATAGTAGCATTTATTTCTATGAAATTCAAAGAATTATACAAGGCTCCACTCAATTAAATTTATCTGTTCACGCAGTCATTGGAAGCGCTTCGTTTTTATTTGATG
>JAWGXY010000115.1:0-5525 GCA_032572035.1 Streptococcus parasanguinis | reverse complement strand
TTGAAATCATAGAACCACTCTTTCTTTTATCAATCTGTAGTGAACCCTTATTGTTTCTATACACAGTCAATCCATTATGTAGTCAAGCAGATCCATCAGGGTGAGTTTCTTACGACCATTGATGGTCTCAAAGAGATTATAAACTCTTAGTTCTTGGTTCTTTTTAAAAGCAAACTCAAAGCGAAACTCCCTACCATTGCATGCGACTACATAAAATCCGGTCTGATACTTTCTCTTATCCGCTACCGCTTGCATTTGCCGGTCTTCTACCTCTCTACAAAGTAAAAGAAAGATCTGATAGAGTTGCTCCTCAGAGAGCCTTTTTCTTCGAACCAATGACTTGAAGTTATTGTACTGCCACCATGGGATTTGGATGTTGAAGGAAAATCCTTCCTGATTGGCTTTATCGATAAATGCTTTTCTGGAGACCATACCACTTTCCCTTTTATCGGAACATTGTTTAACTCTATTATACCATCTTTTATCCTTTCACAAAAAAAGCATTCCAAATGGAATGCTTTAGAATTTTGACAATCTGATTTTTACATAAGACGGGTTAAGGAATGCTAAAAAAATTAAAATGATAAATACCATCAAGTTCATACAATAGACACTGAAACTTTCCGCCGTGAGAAAAGTGCTAGAAACAAAATTGTTTCTAGCACACGGGAGTTTTGGAACATTAGGTCCAAAACTAAGTCATGGAACTTCGTAGAAGTTCGCTGACGTCCGTACTCACCTAAGGAAAGTTTCTAAGATAACTTTGTCTTCAATCTTAGCATCCCAAATGGAATGCTGTTTTCTATTTCTTAATAGTATTCCCCTTGGCGGTAGTTCCAAGAGTTAAAATGATCAGATAAGTGCATCATGATCTTATCGATATCCAATCCTTTACGGATCACAACTGGACAAGTATTGACAGAACGGCTACCTGCTCCTTGTTCTGGGATCAGCTTACCTTCCGCATCAACCATAGAGACCATCACGCCTTGTTCATAGCGCGTTTCAATGGTCTTGTCTGGTTGGATAGAAGCTACATAATCATCTGCTTCGATGACTAAGTCCACGGCACCTTCGATGCGCTCACCGATTCCTTCAACCTTCCCGCGGTTTCCTTTACCTGAAGGGTTGGCTGAAGAAGCGTAAACCATTTTGCCTTCTTTTTCCCACATTTCTTTGGCGATTTGCTCACCAGCTTTACCAAATTTGATGACAAAGCATGAAGTTCCACGAACGTCTGTCATGAGTTCTTCACGTCCATCTCCGAAAGCTTGCAATTTTGCATAGGCATCTTCACGCCAAGGAAGGATACAACCAAGCAAGATATCTTCATCCCAATGTTTTTGGTAGAAGGCTTCAATTTCAGGATTCAATTGCGCAAGGGCACGAAGTTCATCCATGCTTCCGCAGAGAACCACACCTGGTTTGTTGCGGTTGCGTTCTTTGGCTTCGAATTTACGTTCCAAGCCAGCCTTATCACTGGTCATGATGATGTAGCCGACTTTGGTAGGGCAGACGATACAGCCACCCTCTCCTTTAAGAATATCAAATCCTTCTTGTGAAAGTTGTCCGTCCCATTGAATGTGTTTTGTCATAAGTCTCTTTCCTTTTCTATTCTTTTTAGTATTGTATCAAAAAATAGTCTCAAATTCAATATATTTTCAGAAAATTCGTAATTAAGTATACAATTTTATCATTGCCAGTAAGCTGGCCGGTTCTTCTCATAAGCTGCAATCAAGTCTTCATACTGAAGCGTAATCCCGATATCATCCAAGCCATTGAGCAATTTGTGCTTCCAATCTTGATCGATCTCAAAGCGAAACTCTCCAACAGGCGAGATGATCTTCTGCTCTTCCAAATCCACCGTCACTGGATCTGTCGGCTTCAAACTTGCCAATTGTTGACGAACCTCTAGTGGTTGGACAATCGGCAGCATGCCATTATTGAGCTCATTATTGTAATGGATATCTCCGAAAGATCCAGCGATAACAACTTTAAAGCCATAATCAGCTAAAGCCCAGGCTGCGTGCTCCCGAGAGGAACCAGCTCCAAAATTGTCACCAGTGATCAAAATGGTCGCCTTGCGGTATTCTGGCTTGTTAAAGATAAAATCTGGATCCTCAGTATATTGGTCATCCAAATAGCGCCAAGCATACATGAGGTATTTCCCAAAACCTTTTTTATCAATCAACTTTAAAAATTGCTTGGGGAGGATTTGGTCGGTATCAATATTATCGTTCATCAAAGGAACTGTTGTTCCCGTATAAATGGTAAATTTCTCCATGCTTCCTCCTTTTACTCGACTTCTGGCATTTGGCGCACGTCGACAAAGCGACCGGCAATTGCTGCTGCAGCGGCCATTGCTGGGCTACAGAGATGGGTTTTAGCCCCAAATCCTTGGCGGTCTTCAAAGTTCCGGTTGCTAGTAGAGGCACAGTGGACTCCATCCGGCACCTTGTCCGGATTCATTCCTAGACACATGGAGCATCCTGGATCACGCCATTCAAAGCCCGCATCCATGAAGATCTTGTCTAAGCCTAATTTTTCGGCGGCTTGCTTTACCGGACGAGAGCCAGGTACCACAATAGCAGTTAAGTTTGGCGCAATTTTTTTGCCTTTCACAAACTTGGCTGCCAACTCCAAATCGCTGAGACGCGCATTGGTACAAGAACCGATAAAGATATAGCCTAGTTCAATGTCTGCTGGTTTTTGGCCAGGTTCTAGATCCATATAATGATAAGCCCGTTCATCATTCATGTCGCGAAACTCTGGAAAAGGAGTCTCGAAGTCCACTCCCATAGAAGGATTGGTCCCCCAAGTCACCATCGGAGCAAGATCAGATACATCCATACGGATGACCTTATCATAAACGGCATCGTCATCACTAACCAGAGTCTTCCAATCAGCTACTGCGGCCTCAAAATCATCTGGCACACATTCACGTCCTCGGAGGTAGTCAAAGGTCGTCTCATCTGGATTCATGATCCCCATTTTGGACCCAAACTCGATCGACATGTTACAGATAGTCATGCGTTCTTCCATGGTCAAGCGATCAATTGCTTCTCCCCGATACTCTACAACGTAGCCAACTCCACAAGCAACACCGTAGCGCGCGATCAAAGCTAGGATGTAATCCTTTGAATAGATCCCTTTTTGTGGGGTTCCGGTGAATTCAACCAACATTTTCTTTGGTTTGACTTGCCAAATGGTTTGGGTAGCAAAGACATGCTCCACTTCACTGGTTCCAATCCCAAAGGCAATGGCACCAAAGGCTCCGTGGGTTGCGGTATGGCTGTCTCCACAGACAATAAATTTCCCAGGCTGGGTCCGACCGGTTTCAGGGCCCACCATATGAACGATTCCTTGCTTAGCAGAACCATGGGCAGCATGATCAATCCCAAAGTCCACCACATTCTCAGCTAATTTATCAATCTGGGCTTTTGAAATCACATCTCGAATATCAAAAATATTGACCGTTGGAACATTGTGATCAAAGGTTCCAAAGGTTAAATCGGGTCGTCGAACCTTGCGACCTGCATCCCGTAATCCTTGAAAGGCTTGCGGACTCGTCACTTCGTGGATATAGTGTTGGTCCACATACATGAGTTGGGGTTGCCCTTCCACTCCTGTAATCACGTGGCGGTCCCAAAGTTTATCAAAGATAGATTTTCCACTCATCATCTTTCTCCATTTATCTTCTTGTTAGGAAATCCATTGAAGGATTAGAAAGAGGGCACCTGCTAAAAGAAGGCTACTGCCCCACCAGGTAGCTTGAAAATACCATTTCCGCACCTTGTGGTGAAAGAGATATCCACTTAGTAGAGCTCCGAATCCACCAAGCAGCCAGCTCTCAAGTAACAGGACCTTTTCAGGAATCCGCCACCTCTTTTGGATAGCTTTTCGTTTATCTAAACCATAGGTCAGAAATACGATACTATTCCAAATAGCAATAAGAACTAAACAGCGATCTCTCCATGTCATTTTAGAGATTCCCAATAATGGCTGCAGTCATCTCTGCAGTAGAAGCCTTACCACCTAGATCCCGTGTCAAGATTCCTTGATTCAAGGTTTGATTGACAGCTTCTTCGATCATTTCTGCACCTGCTGTTTCTCCAAAACTGTCTCGGAGCATCATGGCAACGGACAGGATCATGGAAATTGGATTGGCAATGCCTTGACCAGCAATATCAGGTGCTGAACCATGAATCGGTTCGTACATACTTGGTCCTTGGTCAGAATGACTAGCAGATGGCATCACGCCTAGTGTTCCTGGAAGTACGCTCGATTCATCAGATAAGATATCTCCGAATAGATTCTCTGTCACTACGACATCAAAACGGGCTGGATTGGTAATCATGATCATGGCCGCACTATCGACAAGCTGGTGCTCTAAGGTCACATCTGGAAATTCTTTGGCAACTTCTTCTGCCACTAGGCGCCACAATTTAGAAGTTGCAAGGACATTTTGCTTATCGATACTGGTCACTTTCTTGCCACGTCCTTGCGCGATCTTGAAGGCTTGGCGCATAATCCGACGGATTTCTTCTGCACTGTAATCGTTGATATCGCGCGCTGTATCTTCTTTCAAGATATGCTCTCCAAAATAAATCCCACCTGTCAATTCACGCACGACCACGAAGTCGACACCCTCGATACGCTCTGGTTTCAAAGGAGACAAGTGTTTCAAGGCGTCAAAAATCCGTACAGGACGAATATTGGCAAAGAGATTTAATTCCTTGCGAATAGCGAGCAGGCCTTGTTCTGGACGAACAGGAGCATTGTCGTATTCCGGACTCCCGATGGCTGCGAGAAGAATAGCATCCGCTCCTTTAGCTGCTTTTAGAGTATCTTGGGGAAGAGGGTGGCCAGCGGCATCAATCCCAGCACCCCCAAAAGCTTTGTCTTCTAGACTATAATCAAAGCCGATTTTTGGAGCGACGGCTGCGAGGACCTCTAGTCCAGCTGCCATGATCTCAGGGCCAATCCCATCTCCTGCAAGTGTTACAATTTTCTTTGTCATGTTCATTTCCTCTTAGGCTTGTGGAAGATCACGGTAGGAGACAGCTCGTCCCATCTCACCCGCATTCTCTTTTTGAACCAGCGTGTTGGCATTGATATAAGCGATGGCAGAGGCTTTCAATACGTCGAAGTCCAAACCAGAGGCATTGAAAATCGTATCTGTATCGACATTTTCCACGGATACCAAGACACGGGCTTGGGCATCGATCCCATCTGTAACTGCATCGATATTATACGATGTCAAGCGAACGGTTTGGTTGAAGAATTTATCAATCGCATTAAAGATGGCTTCAACCGATCCTTGACCATTGGCAAGGAATTCAAGTACTTCCCCTTCTTCATTGCGGAGGCTAACCGCTGCTGTAATCGTTTCGTCTGCATTGGTGGTTAAGCGGAGATCATTAAATTGGAATCCTTCTGGATTTTCCACTGCTGTACCGGCAACAAGGGCGCGGATATCGGCATCTGTGATCTCGTGTTTCTTGTCTGCCAGAGATTTGAACTTA